>CAZLOQ010000093.1:0-8255 GCA_964561125.1 uncultured Chitinophaga sp.
TTACAGCAGGGAACCTGTAGCGATTAACCGGGTGACCATGGCCAGCTTTCGCATTCCTTCAGCGACCAGATGCATCTCCATGCTTCCGCCAGAGTTCAGGTTCAGATAGAACCGGCCGGATTTGTCGAGTTCCACGCTACCATCCATCGCGGCCTCCAGCGGCGCGAGTAGTTCCTTGATTCGTGCCTCACGCGGTCCGCGAGCCAATGGGGCTCCAAGCAAAATACACGTGTCCCGCCACGTCTCTTCAAACGAAAGATGTGTCGTTTCGTAAAGCGACACGAAACCTGGATAGATGGCCAAAAGTTCCCGAGTTGGCAGGAACACGGGCAGCTTGTCAATTCGCTGCTTTGGTGCCTTCTTCAACGTGACTTCACTTTTGGCGATCGTTGAAAACGAAAAAGACAAATCATGTGCTGGCTTATCAAACGCAAATGCGACGCTGCACTTCTTGCGACCGCGTTGTCTTCGCACCAATCGCCCCAGGCCGTCGGGGCGAAAAACGGATTGAAACTTATCCGCCAACAGTGCCTGCATCTGCGATTTGCCAACGGGCTCCTTTTCGCCGTTTGTTCGAGCCGCACTGACTGCGATCGCCGAGTAAGCGGCCTTCAGAACATGCGACTTACCTGCGCCGTTCTCTCCAACGACGATGTTCAGTTGCCTACCAAACTTGAATTCCGCTTCGTGGAAAACCGTAAAATCATCCAGCTTCATTGACTTCAACATGGTTCCCCCTTTCTATTCAAACAGTGTACGTTGAGTGGCTGTCGGCTCCTGAGCAGCGGCGGATTCGATGCCGGACCAGGAGGTGATCAGCTCGTTGTAGGCGCGGGCTTCTTCGGCGAGTCCGGCTCTTTCGCAGAGTGTGTATAATCGATAGGCAAGCTGACGGACCGGTTCGGCTTTGGATTCGATTTGCGACAGGACTCGACCGGACGCGGATTCCCCCTCGGATCGGAAAATCCGGATGAGCTGGTGGAGGGCTTCCCAAATGGGAAGACGTTGATCGGTGGCCGGGTCCCAGTCGGCCGGGTACTCCGCCGGCCGGACGAGCTGCACTTTGCCGCTGGATGCAGAAATCACACCGGATTGCTTCACTCCTTCGACGCTGGTTCCTTTGGCACGGGCGAGGACATCAGCTTCGCCGAACTGACCGGCCTCCCAGCGATGTTGCTCAAACCAGCGGAGGCAGAACTGGGTGTCGGGGTCGAAATCGTCGTCGGCGAGAAAGCGGTTGATAAGCTGTAGAGCCGTCTTCACCGGCATCGGAGATCCATCGGCGTCGAGAACGGCAGTGTATCGGCTGAAAATTGCCATGCCGGGACCAATGATCGCTTGCGACAGATCGACGGGCGCTACTGGCGAGTGCAGACCTCCACTCTCGCGGGTCATGGCGTCCAAGGCCAGCGGCAGCGACTCGTTAAGCAGCCGCTGGAATTTGCGGCGATCGATGGTCCCAGCTTCGTTCGGTCTCGGGCGACATACAAGAATAATGGAAGAGGCGAGAGAGTTTGTGCCGAGGCTGACAGATCGCTCGGCTCGCTCTGTCCGCATCGGCCAAGTGCCAGTGATTGCGAGGCCGGACTTCAGGACGGCATCGAGGAACGTTTCCCAACCGCTCGACGATGTGCCCTCAGAAGACTCAGTCTCCGACTGTTTGAAGGCGTAGTAAATCGTGATCGGGGCAGCCGGGTGAGCCTGCACGGCAATGTTGTGCATCGCTTCGGTCATACCCCTGAGGAAGAACTTCTCGGCATTGTCCTTTGTACCGTGCCTGTACGGCGTGGCGACCAATTCCTCGGCCTTGGGCACCGCGATGGTAGCGAGCAGGCGTGGGAAAACCGACCGTAGTGATCGGCGGAGCCAGACGTAAAAAAAGTCCGACAGGTCGGCGTAGCCGATGTTGTCGTAGTAGGGGGGATCAGTAGAAACGAAGTTGCCCTGTGTGATGACTTGCGATTGAGAAACGGATTGTGACGCAGCACCGGCAACTCTCACGCCCAAAGCGTTGATGGTACGGCAAATACCCTCCAGTGTTACAGTCAGGTCACCTGCGGCCTCTGCAAAGCTATTTGTTTCCGCGAAGTCCCACGCCATTGGCAGGGCTTGGCGGGAGAAGGTGGTTTTGAGCTGGTCCCGCGTCGGGCTCCATACAACCAGCACACTGCTGTAGTCGGTGAGCTTGCTGACGCCCAGCCCCAGATAAACGCTCACCGCTTCGGCGTAAGCTCGTGCTCCGGCG
The DNA here is from genome assembly GCA_964561125.1 of uncultured Chitinophaga sp. Taxonomy (GTDB): domain Bacteria; phylum Planctomycetota; class Planctomycetia; order Planctomycetales; family Planctomycetaceae; genus SXXK01. Next base: position 2,246 of record CAZLOQ010000093.1, read on the forward strand.
CCGCCGGTGTCAAGGGGTGTGTCGTCGTCGGGAAGGCAGGCGGCGATCGCATCCCGATAAACCCGCTCTCGTGCTTCACTGACCAGATCACTGAATGTTGTCAAAGCCACTAACTGACGCGGGGTAAAGAGATCGCCGAAGGTCATCATGCCATAGTTCGGCGTCTTGAAGTCTCGCGGGTTGTCCGGCAACTTGTTCTCCGGCTTCCATTCGGGCATGGCCGTGGCAGCGAGGGCTTCTTGTTCGGCTGTTGGCGACAAATAGACCAGGCCGCGGGTCCCCTCGGCGACAATCGCCATCAGCTTCTGACCCAGCCCGACCGTCTTCCCTTGATCGCGGATGTAGTCATAGTCAATAGGCACATCTGACATCAAACAGCGAAACGCTTTCCGCTTTCCGGCAGTCGTTCCGCCCTTCGCTTCGGCGGGCGGCTTGCCGACCTTCACCGTGAATCGATATCCGGACTTTTCGACGATCGGCTGTACATAGGCTTCCTTGCCCTCCTTACTGCTGAGGATGAACGTGCTGGCCAGCGGCACATCAATGTGCGCAAATGCCGGATTCGGGCTCTTCACCGTCCGCGCCCAGAGCCATGCAATCACCGTTAGCTTCTCACCGAGGTAAGGCTTGAGATCTGGTCGCTCCCGGACGATTTCCGCAGTGATTTCAACCTGCGGGTACAAATGTCCGATCCGCTTGAACGCTTCATCCCGCATCCACTGTCCGTAATATCGCACATCCTCCGCCAAACCCTGTGCGCCGTGCCAGGTCTTCAGCTTCGCTCCTTTGTCGCGACGTGATTCCGGGTTCACCGGCGGCAGCCCGGCGAACTTTGGCGGAATTTCAATCATCGCCTTGTTAATCAGCACGGCGACTGGATTGAGATCGCTGGCGTAGGCTTCGAGTCCCAGTCGCTGGGCCTCCAGCGGGATGGCCCCGCCGCCGGCAAACGGATCATGTAATCCCGGCATTTTGTCCGGATTGAACAGTTCATTAGCCTGCGGATGATTCCTGTTGAGCTCACACGTTTCCTGCCACGAATTGCGGATCTCTGCCCTCGCCTTTTCAAGAACGACCTCGTTGGTGGTGTTCTCCCATAAGACCAGTTCTTCAATGATCCCAAACAGTCGTGCACGAGCTTTCGTCCAGTGTCCCTTGACCTGCTGGTTCGGTTCTTTCCCGGGATTCTGACATCGCCACAGATCCTCCGGGTCATTCACAAGCTGTGAAAAGATCACCGCCCGTGCCGCCGCCAGCGGTCGCCGTGCCCACCAGAGATGCAGCGTGCTGGGATGCCCGTGCCGAATCGACTTCTCCCGCGCTGCGGCAGCGTTGATGGCGTCGAGTGGGAGAGCGACTTCTATGAGTTTTTTGGGGGAGATGATTGTCGTACCAGTTGATGTCATCCGGTGAATCCGATCTCTTGAAGTCTTTGCTCCGCGGCGTCACCGAGCAACCATCGATACAAGCTAAAGAATTCCGGCCACGGCTGCTTTGGATTTGGGCTGAAGATGTTCGCTGCAGACTCAGCGACAATCTGCCGCCCGTTGTGAGGATCTGCTTCCCTAAGCCCGGCAAGATATTCGTCTACCTCTTCCATCACTTCGCTGCGAAGTCGTGACAAACGAGTGCAGTTCAGATTCAAATGTGTAATCGTATTCTGTACGATTTCGGCAGTTGTTCCCAGTCGATTTCCCGGAATCGCAACCTGTTGGCAGGTCGTCGAATCAGGCTCGACATTACCACTCGTTGTATATTTAAACAGACAGGGAAATGCAGGAATCAAATCAGGAGACAAAATCCAGCCTTCAGGCTTTGCCGATAGACGCCCCCGTTCGACCTGACCATTTTTAAAGGCGTCACATGACAGGTTCTCATGGCGAGGCATTACCCGATGTCGATGGTCGGGCGGGGCCATGGGTGGCCAGTTGTCTCCGCCAAAGCAAACCGCCCACAGATTGGTCCACATAAGGTGCCAATTGGTCTCTGCAGAGCTGTCGCCTTTGGGGTGAAAATGTTCGATTCGAACATTGGTGATTTTTTGGTCGGTTTCAGCGTCCGGGACGACATTATGATCCTTAATCTCACAAAATGCACAAAGGCATCTTTGCTGGGCGAGCGTCGTAGATTTTACAGATCGATAGGCGGCCATTCCTCCGTCAATTGCATCGTCTCGCATTTCATCCCACGTGCTGCCCGGGCGTCGTGTTCGAAACGCGGCCAAAGCGGCAGGTTCAGGAAATTGATTAATACGTTTCATTTCTGTGCCCACTTTCTATTGGCGATGCGCACATCAAGACGCTTCAGAAGTGGCTCGTTACCTTGACTCCATGCATCCAAATCGCTGCGAAGTTGAAGAGCTCGGGGCGAATCGGCCTGATTGGCATCAACCAGACGCATGTATTCGGCCAGCAGTTCTGTTTCGCGCACATGCGGAGACCTCGTCGGTGCACCGAAGACATCCACAAGGAGTCTTTCCGCTTCAGCGCCCTCAGTACCAGCTGGCACGTCGTGTAACTTTCCCTCCTTGAGTATGCGAAGGCTTTGGCTTGGAACAGTTGTGGCGACCTGCGGACTATGCGTCGTCAGAATGAGTTGTGTATTTGGAAAGGTCCGCCGCAAATCAGGAATCACTCGCTGTTGCCACAATGGATGCAGATGGAGATCGACTTCATCGATCATCAGAAGTGCTTCAGTCTTCAGCACGTCTTCATCCGGAGACTGCGGGGGATTTGCCAGTGCAAGACGCAGTGCGAAATCCATCACAACTCCCAGCATCACCTGATAGCCATCGGACAATTGGTCGAGATGCAAACGGATGGAGGTACCTGCCGGATCAACGGTATCAACGGCGAATCGCCCGGTTGTGCTGTCGATTCTGGGATTTGTCATTTGAGGGATCATTGACTCCAGCGCACGACGAACAGCGTCAAGGCAATATGATGCCTCGCTGATGTCCATCTTATCGCGTTGCTCTCTTAGTTCTCGCCGTTCCAGCAGATCGAACCAACCCACAGCGCGGCCAAAGTTGGTCTTGCTCGCGAGAGCATTCTCAAGACCCATGAGACGACGGAATGACTGGGGCATTGACTTTGCCAGCATTCGGTTTTTCGGAACGTCGACAGCCCGGTTAGTGCCGTAGTAGGCAAAGACAGGCAGCTGATATGACTTTTGAGTGTTGTGCGCGTCAATCACACTGTCGACGTGCTGATAGAGCAACCTGGTATCGTGGCGTCGGCCGAGGGCAGCCTCTTTCGTAACTTTGGAGTTATCTCGAAATCGTATTCGATCCCACTCCACCTCCACTTCGTCACGCAGGACTCCGTTGGCTGCGAGGTATGCAAAAGGAGCTGACTGATCAAACTCGACCAGACGAATATCCAGAGGGCGCATACCCTTTGATTCGGGCCTCTTCTCAAACGGAAACCTCGTCAGTATCGGAGACAGAAGCGTGCAGATTGCCGACAGCAGTGTCGTCTTCCCTGCACCATTGCCACCGACAACAACGAACAGTCCGGACGTCCCACTGAAATCGATGTCCAGTGATTCGAAGCAGCGATAGTTTTTGATTTTGACTGCGTTCAGGTGCATTCAATTTGATTCTTTATTCTCGATTAATCGGGGTCAGTCACTTAAATCATCTCCATGCCGACGGCGGCGGCGATTTTTTTAGCCAGCTCTTGAAAATCGTGGTAACACGCCTGAACGGCTGCTACGTGGGCGCCGATTGCCCCGTCTGCGGGTTTCAGTTGAAACATGGGCTTGTGTGCTTCCATCGCAAGCGGCATGAGACTCCGGTAATGCTTTAGCAGCGCCAGGCAATTTGGATCCTGCATCACATCGGTTCCGACCTGGCCCTGCTCAGCCAGCAGGGACTCGCGATAGGTGCGAGGGATCCGGTCCATCCAGCGTCTGTAGGCCTTGACGGGGCGATTATCACGCAGGCCGTGCTGCATCACAACGTACCCGATTGGCTGCATGTCTCCTGTGGGAAGTGACAGACCAGCCACAGGATTACGATCCTGTCGCTCCTTCCATTCCTGACGCCATCGGCGTAAGGTGGGACCAAGATTCGTCAGCCCCTGCAACGAGTACAGGTCGGGCGCGAGCGGCACGACGACATGATTAGCGGCAATCAGGGCCGCACGATTGAGCGCCCCCAGATTGGGGCCCACGTCCAGCAGCGCGATCTCCGACTTCGAGCTCCTGGTTACCTGTTCGATGATTCGCCAGACCGCAGACAGAACACGAAATGCCCGCGCTTTGCGGTCCAGGCAAAACGGCCACTGACTGCTCAATTCATCTTCAGACTTTGAAAGAGCAAGATCTCCTGCGACCAGCGAAAGCTTTGGGCGGACAGATCGCTGAGGTAATTCAGCGATATCGCCTTCCCCTTCGATCAATGGTCGAATCGCCCCGTAGATCGTATTGTCAGCATCATTCGCCCAGAGCTCTTCGAGTTCTTCTTCATCAAGGAACATGGAGGTCAGATTCGCCTGCGGGTCAAGGTCCACAGCAGTGACGCGAATCCCGTTGTCGGCGAACATGTTGGCAAGGTGATACACGAGAGATGTTTTGCCAACGCCACCTTTATTATTGAAAAACGCAATGGTCTTCATTGTTTTCGTCTCACAATCACACCAAAGTACGTATCTCCGAGGATAAACTCCGCCGGTGGATTACCATTTTTCTTCAAGGCCAACTGAGCACGCTCAATGCCGCGACCATACCGATTGACAAAGCCGAGTACCTTCATAGCTTCCGCAATGACCGGATTTCGATAACTCGTTTGGTTTGGAAAGTTTTCCGGGTTGGCAAAACCGTACAGCGGGCCTGGGTTCTGGATCTCAATTCGATCATCAAACTGCAGGATTCGTATGAAGGAAGGAGCTTCGAACGAGTGATGCATGACCGCGTTGAAAATGAATTCTCGCAGTGCTGGTGCCGGATAGTCAATGACGATCGTCTCCTGCATTGGCGATGTTGCGACCGGCCGGGTGATCGAGAGCGAATTTGAAAAATCCTTGAGCTCGCGAAGCATCGAAAACAGGTCACCACCGATCCTGCGTTCTGCCAGAACATCCCCGGACATATCCTTGCCGACGTACCGGACATACTGAATAAAGTTGTCCGGCAGCCACTCGCGAGGATCCCTGGCAAACAAAATGATTCCCGCATAGGTTGGTGCACCCCTCCGAAGATCAAAAAACCTGAGTGACGCCAGTTGCTGATCAATGCTGCGATGATTCTCAGCAATCACTTCGGAATCGACTGCAAGAGGACGATAGTTGATGAGAAAAAGGTCAAGTGCGAGATCGTCGAGCGTTGCACCGATGCAGGGCTGAGCGTCAAAGGTCAGGCTGGCTGCGGTCCGACGCTCAGCCAGCAGCCGTTCTTCAGATTCATTGGCAATGCCTTTTCGGGGACCGCGACGAATTCGCACCAATCCCTTGTACCGAACGGGTGGTAAATCCGACGGTTGAACTTCAACTACAGCGACTTCGTCGCCCGTCTCCGCTAACACCACCCTGTACGCAACCAGGGCGGGCGCGGGAAGAATGTTTCCGTCAGTTCCCAGTCCCGACAAATTCTGCAGAAGCTGATCCGAGACTGTGATGCCCGATGGTTTCCCTGTTTTGTCGTCAACGCCAATCAACAGAAAACCGGGTTTACGCGAGCCGGCCATATCATTCGCAAAGGCACAAACTGCTTCGCTGAATTTCACGGTATCGCTGACTGACGTCGTCCGCTCTACCGATGGAGATTCCAGATCAGACATCAACTCCAGTAGTCTCTTTTCGTCAATCATCGGATACTCTCTTCAACATGTCGCTCAGGTTGAATATCGTTGCCGCGACACCCCAGCCTGGCTCCTGATCAAATGGACGGCGAATGTAGTATGGACCATCCGTGCTGTCGTCCGCATTCACCAGTACGATGGCAAGCACGAATTTGTCGCCCTGGTTAAACGCGTACAGCATCTCGTTGCGGGTAACAGTGATCGTGGCTG
>CAZLOQ010000093.1:8265-18975 GCA_964561125.1 uncultured Chitinophaga sp.
GGTGCCGCCGGCACCCTTTCTGCCGGCAAGCTCACACGCCCCTTGACCTCAATGTGTCGCGGGGCCGGTTGCTTGTGATCGACGGCAGGTGGATGCGAAGTCAGGTCCCAGCCGCACTTGTCGGCCGAAACGTCGATCACGCGACAGCCCTGAGCTTCCTCGTGCCGGCGGACTGCGTCCATCGCGATGCGTTCAATCCGGCTGCGAGCAACAGGGTCGGCAGAAAAGCTGAACGGCGGCTCGTCGTCGCCGCGGGCTTTTCGCATCAGGCCGGCGGGCAGTACAAGGACGCCGCCGAGCACAATCGGGGTGCCGTTGACGATGTGCCGCATCGACTGCAGCTCCTTGCGGCGGTTTTCCAGACGGCCTTCAAGGTCGGAGACGGTGCGACGGGCGTTTTCGACACTCAGTCGCAGGTCTTTGCCGGCTTCCTGGTCTTCTTTTAATTTCAGCCAGCGGTCCGACCAGAAGGCGATCTCTTTGCTGAGCCGTTCATGCACTGCGTTCAGCGTCCTGTCGATGTCGGCGACCCGACGGTCGTGCACTTCACGGAAGTGAGCAGGGACAAGCGTCGTGGCAGCCAGAGCCACTGCACGCTGTTCGTGATTGGCTTTCAGCCAGTCCGCGTCCAGTTGATCTTTGATCAAAACGCGTTCTGAGCTGGCCAGTGGTTCCAGATCAAGGTGCGGAGCCCACCCGGCAAAGGCTGTGGAACCGTCCGGGTTGACTCGGACGAACTGCAGGCGTTTGGACAGCACCTGACCGTCCCCCGAACGAATCTCGTGCGTGATGATGAACATCAGCCACGGTTCAAGTCCATCGTCCGCAGGGTCCACCAGCACTGCTCCCTGACGCAACAGGTTGGCATGCTGTTCCAGCAGCAGGTCACTGACGGCCAGCATCAGCGGGTGCCCGGGGTGCAGCAGGTCGGCACGTGCGATCCCGATTTTATCCAGCGGCTGAATGGCTTCTTTTTCAAAGCAGATGCGGTTGTAACGCTTGTACACAGGTTCTGGTTCGCGGCGATTGCGGCCGGTGATGCGGCGGTCGCGTTCCCGAATGGAAGTGGGAACGTGCGTGACTTCAAAGCGGCCGTGCTCGCGTGGGTACACAGATCCACCGAGCTGTTCAAATGCCTTCATGAAAAACGAGCGGATGAAGAACGGCTGCAACTTGCGAGCCTCGGCTTTATCCATTTCATCCCGCACCTGATACAACCGCTCGGCACTCATGGTTTCCTGAGCCAGTGCGTTGCGGTTCAGCAGCGACATGATGTGGTCGCGGTCCAGTGCCTGATCGACTTGTCGCGTCAGGCGGGCGCGGACTTCGGGCTGGTTGCCGTACTGAATGGCCTGCATCAGCAGCTGCTTGAGGCTCATTTCTTCGAAGACTTCGCCAAGGATATCGAAGACGCGTCCCTGCAGGGCTTCGCTTTCCACTCGCAGTTTTTCCAGCAGTCGATGGTAGACTTCGCCTTCGCGGGTTTCTGCAGCAACGAGGTTCCACAGGTGGCAGACTTCGACCTGCCCGATACGGTGGATGCGGCCGAACCGCTGTTCCAGGCGATTGGGGTTCCACGGCAGGTCGTAGTTGACCATCAGGTTGGCACACTGCAGATTCACACCTTCGCCGGCGGCGTCGGTCGCCACCAGCACGCGGACCTCAGGGTCAGCGCGGAACAGTCCCTGAATTTTGATCCTTTCCTCTCGCTGGGTGCCACCGTGAATGGTGACAATGGCGTCGTGGCTGCCCAGCACGCCGGCGATCTTTTCGTGCAGGTAGTTCAGCGTGTCGCGGTGTTCAGAGAAGATGATGATCTTGCGCTGGCGACCTGTGGCATCCCGCATTTCCGGTGCGTTTTGAAGAATGCGTGAAAGTTCGTCCCATTTGCGATCCTGTCCGGAAGCGACGAGGGCCCGGGACTGTTCTTCAAGGCCTTTAAGCAGGACGATTTCTGCTTCCAGTTCCGCGATGGATTTCGCGGCCGTGGCATCGTCCACAAGGTTTTCTTCAAGGTTTTCCTGTTCTTCGGCTGTCAGATCGTCGTCGTCGTCGGGGACCTGTTGCAGGACTTCAGCGAGGGCCCGACGACCGCGGGCTCCCAGTTTTTCTTCGCGGAGGCGACCTTCCAGACGCTCGCGGCGGCGTTTGAGGGACTGGTAAATGGCCTCGGGGCTGGAAGCGAGTCGTCGCTGGAGGGCAGTGAGGGCGAAACCTACAGAGCCTTTGCGTGAGCCGGTCAGTTCGTCAGCCTTGCCCATTTCTGTTCGGACGTAGTCAGTGACGGCCTCGTACAGGGCAGCTTCGATCTCTGACAGCTTGTAGTTCACAGTGTAGGCCCGGCGTTCGGGGAACAGGGGCGTGTTGTCGAACTTGACCAGTTCTTCCTTGACCATGCGGCGCATCAGGTCAGAGACATCGACCTTGTGTGCGGCATCACCGCGGAATTTGCCGTAGAAACGGTCGGAATCCAGCAGGGACAGGAAGAGCTGAAAATCGTCGTCTTTGCCGTTATGCGGCGTGGCCGTCATCAGCAGCAGGTGGCGAGTGCGTTCACCGAGGCGTTCGGCAAGTCGAAAGCGAGCCGTTTTTTCCAGTTTGGTGCCAAAGTAGTGGGCGGACAGTTTGTGGGCCTCGTCGAACACGACGAGGTCCCAGCCCGCTTCAAGCAGTTTGGACTGGACGGGGCCTGGCACTCGGCCCGTGGGGGATTCTTCTTCGTCGCGGGACAGCTGATCGAGCCGAATAATGAGCTGACGCTGTTCGTCGAAAGGATTTCCGCTGGGCGAGGAATGCTGCAGTTCGGGGGAATAAACCTGAAACTCCAGGCCAAACTTGCGAAACAGTTCGTCTTTCCACTGTTCCACGAGGCTGCCGGGAGCGACGATCAGGATTCTGTGAGCATCCGCGCGCATGATGAGTTCGCGGATGTACAGGCCGGCCATGATGGTCTTGCCGGCCCCCGGGTCGTCAGCCAGTACAAACCGCAGCGGCTGTTTTGGCAGCATGGATTCGTAGACGGCAGTGATCTGGTGAGGCAGGGGATCCACATTGGACGTGTGCACCGCCATCATGGGGTCGAACAGAAACGCCAGATCGATGCGTTTGGCTTCGCAGGTGAGCTGGAATGCGGCAGCATCGCCATCGAATGACCACGGACGTTCGACGACCGCAGCATTCAGATTGATTTCGTCGGCCCGGCCCAACAGGCGTTCTTTGGTGGTGCCATCAGGGGTGCGGTAGAAGACCTGAACTGCTCCCTCACCGATGGTCACCACAGCCGCGATCGTTGCGATCACCGCAGGTTCGAGGCCGACGACCGACAGTCCGGGTTTAAGGTCTTCGAGTGTCAGCATGTGCTGTGTTGTTTGGTCGTTCGTGGGTGCGGGTGGGTGGTTGAACCATGACGTTGCCGCTGCAGGGAGGAGCCCACCCCCGGGGACCGCCTCGTTTGGCAAACGTAAAACGCCAAATCTATTCGCAGAAAGACTTAAATGCAAACGCCACGGCCATGGAAACCTGTGGGGGCGATTCTGAACTCTCATCCTGCATGGCGTAATAACAATTCCCATGCCGTTCTTTGGCGTCGCCAATCGATCAGCATCGCGACGCTCTGCAGCTTCCCGATAATCACCGGGACGGGACCACGCACGATGGTCTTGCTGGCTCCTTTACGCCGGCGGTGAAAGTGAATTTCAGACTCCACGGTCAGGGTATTCAGGTTGCTGCCTTTGCTGTTGCGGTCCTGCAGGTCGGCCAGTCGACCGAGGACTGCGGGATCCTCAGGCGACGCCGTGGAGCTTGCGGCACACACCGCAGCAGGCCTCGCAGGAGTGCTCCGAATTTGTTCCGGACGTCCCGGCCTCCGGTTCGTCCATTTTTCTGCAGACTTGCCTGAGTTTGCTTCCAAATCTCGGGATCCACGACTGCGGCGTGCTCGCCATCGTGGACCTCATTCTTGTATCGCACTTTGCCGAGGTACGTGATGTTTGTCAGCAGCTTGTGCAGCGTGGCTTTGGTGAACGGGTTGTAAACCACCACGCAGTCGATCCTGCCGGCCTCGATGTCGGTGATGAGACGTTTCAGTGCGGGGCGTTGGTTCAGTCTCAGGATGGCGGCTGCGAAGATGGCGGCCAGCTCCGTCCGCGGTGATGTCGCTGGCGAATCCGATACGGAACTCCCCATGGTGGCTCTCCTTGTGGATGCGAAAGAGGGGACCAGGAACGTCGCGGAAGACGATCCCCCTGGCTGGAGAGCTACCCGGTCAGAGTTGTATCTGACGAAAAAGGGACCCCAAACAAGACCGGGTTGTTAACTCTGAGAGGGGTGTTAAGCAGAGAGGCCGAGAGTTGGAGCGGCGATTTTGGGGGTGTCGGTGGAGAACTGGCGGGTTGCGATCGGACCCCGGAAATTGGTTCTGCGAACAGAGAGTCGCTGTGGGGGACTCGATCTGTTGGAAGCAGTCGAAAACACCGGGAAAAAGACAAAACGCCGAGATGGGTGACTCTCGGCGTTTTGTGTTGACTGTTCGGTCCTGGTTTCCCAGGAGAACAGAAAGCCATTCAACTCTTGTTCAGCGGGAGAATTCGAACGCGCGAACGGGCATGATCAGCGATCAGAAGTGCTCCTTCAGCGAGTTCATTCTCGTATTTCCGCAGAACCAGAATCAGCAACGGAGCGAGCGATTCTGGCCGCACATCCTGAGCTCTGATCTGAGCGACGCTCGGCGAAGTTGCCTGTGTCGCAGCCAGCATGGCGCCAAAATCGAGGTCGTGGGTCAGCACAACTCGACCGTGCTCGCGCGCCCAATCCATGAGTTCACTGTCGGTTGAATCTGGTCGACCGATTTCCGACCAATGTACGCTGTCCCGACCTTCCGATTGCAGAAACTCCACCCACCGAGGCGAAAGATTCATGTCGATCAGGAATTTCATAGCGAGCCAATTGGAACGTCGACTTCTTCTGATCGCCATGCCGCATAAGACAGCGATGCCTGAATGTCATCGGCCTCAATGTACGGATAATCACGAAGGATTTCTTCTCGGCTGCTACCGCTTGCAATGAGACCCACGATTGTGCCAACAGTCACACGAGTCCCCCGAATACAGGGCTTGCCCCCCATAACCAACGGGTCAAATGTGATGCGATCGAGCAGGTTCATGCCTTGTCTCCACCGTTGTGAATTCGCAGATCCTTCCGATCGCCGAAAGCGATCAGGCTGTTAACTCAGAGAGGTCTAGTCACCAGAGACTCAGAGGGTTTCTGGCAAGGAAAGGGACTCCCGTGAGGAACTCGGGCGGTTACTCTCGAGGCACAGAAAACGACCTGAGAATCAGAGACAGTTTTGCCTTCGATCTGCCGCGTCAAACGCCCCGGAAAAGGCGGCAAACAAAAAACGCCGAGGAGCAAGCTCCCGGCGTTTTTCGTTAAACATTGTTCTCGGAAGTTCGCTGTATTGAGAAAGCTCCTCCGGTAGGATTCGAACCTACGACCCGGCGGTTAATCCGCCGTCGGCGGACCTGCTCTACCGAACTGAGCGTGAATCCATTCTCGGCCGACACCGGATTTCAACCATTTTTCACGGTTCATGGCGTCGGATCTTGAGGCAAATTCCTCTTGATGAATCAGAACCCAGGGACCTTTTTGTCGAGACGTATGCTTCCGAACATTGTGGAGCGGATCGTTGTGCTCCACGAGGCGACGAGCGAGGTTGTTTGTCTGGCCGGTGTAAAGTTTTCCGGACTTATCGGATCGGAGAATGTAGACGAAGAACACAGGCCTTCTCCGTCCCCCGCTCGACGAAGAAAAAGCCGAGACAACGTCTCGGCTTTTCAAAGCTCCTCCGGTAGGATTCGAACCTACGACCCGGCGGTTAACAGCCGCCTGCTCTACCAACTGAGCTACAGAGGAATGTGGAGCACTTTTCGGAAAGTTAGCGAGGAACGTTGAACGAATCAAGAGTGAAGGCCGGAGGATTCTGCAGAGTTCCCGGCGGTGGTGAGACACGGGGATTGCGGGTTTGGTTCGGTTGGGAGCCGGAATGGCGTTCCTGAAGCACCGTGACGCTGTCTCCGCACGCACCCGAACACCTTGACCGCAGGGATGCTTCCTTTCGGACCTGACCCGGTTTGGCTGGGTCCGCCGCGATTGGAGACAGCGTCGCGGTGCCGGAGGAGCCCTGGTTGAGGGGGCGTGGACCGGAAATCCGCGGGAGCGGGATTATTCAGGCGGGGGCGGGGCTTGGCAAGTGCAAAGGGGCCGTGAGTCGGAAAACGCGGGGAATTGGAAATTGGGAGCGATACTGTCGGCCCATCCGTGCTTCCTGCGGAGGTTTTTCCATCCCCCTTCAATTTTCCCGCCTGCTCAAGTTGCTTCATTGCAACATCCCGGTAGCATTCGCAGAAATAAAAAAATCTCGTCTGCCTGTCGTGTTCTGCCTGTCCTGACTGCCTTTCCAAATCCAGCAAACCCAGCAAACCGGTTACCGGCATATGCCGCTGATCAAAAACAAAGAATCGCTTCGCGTTTTCCTGCTGACGTCGCGACTGCTGAACACTCAGGAATGGTCGCGTGTTCAATCCGAAGTGGACGGTCTGACGGACGTGTCCGCCATCCTGCAACTTCTGGAGCGCCGGCAACTGCTCACATCCCTCCAAACCAGTCGAATCCTCAAGGGGGAAACCGACGGTTTGGTTCTGGGGAAGTACAAGCTGCTCTACCGCAACGCTTCGGGCAGCTTTGCGCGAGTGTTTCGTGCGGTCAACGTGGAAAACGACCAGATGGTGGCATTGAAGCTGCTCCGGGAACGCTGGGTAGACGATCCGCGAACGGTGGCTGGATTCGAGCGGGAGGCGCGGATTTGTCAGAAGTTCATTCACCCGAACATTGTGCCGATTCTGGACATCGGTAATGAAGGTCGGTTCCACTATTTCACGATGGAGTTTGTGGAAGGTGGCAACCTGCGGGACTTTCTCAAGATCCGCAAGTCGCTGAACCCGCTCGAGGCCACCCGCTGTCTGCTCCACATCTGCCTCGGCCTTGAGTACGCGCTCACCAAAGGAGCGACTCACCGCGACCTGAAGCTCACAAACGTCCTGATGAGCAGCACGGGTGTAGCGAAGCTGGTGGACTTTGGCCTTGCGGGTGCTGAATCGCCGACACAGTCGGGGACCAGCGACGACGTGCAGCGCGCGCTCGAATATGCATCCCTGGAACGCGGCACCAACGCACCTCGCAACGACCCCCGTTCGGATCTTTTCTTCGCCGGTGCCATCTATTATGAACTGCTCACAGGTGAAGGTCCGTGGGAGCGAACGCGGGACCGCGAAGAACGGCTCCTGCTCAGCCGTTACACCAACACTCGTCCTGTCTCCTCCCACAACCCGGCGCTGCCTGGCGAAGCGGTGCGGGTTTGTCAGAAGCTGATGCAGGTGAGTCCGTCGGATCGCTACCAGTCAGCCTCAGAAGCCGCTCGCGATCTCCGCGCACTGCTCACGTCGCTGGGTGATCCGCAGACAACCAGCCATGGCCAGACGCCGCTGAAGGTGGAGGTTCGTCCGGACTTTCGGCTGCTGGTGGTGGACAATCAGAAGAAGCGTTGTGCGGTGGTGCAGGAATACTTCGAGAAGCATGGCTTTCAGGTGGGCTTTGCTGCCGCTCCGGAAAACGCCCTGCAGAAGCTCAAGACGGCACCTCCGGACGGCATTCTGTTTCTGGCGGACACGGCGCTGGACGCGGTGCTGGAGGTCTTCCCGCAGATTCAGGCTTACGCTCGAACGCTCAAAGTCCCCTGTCTGGCGGTGTTTGCCGCGGGCGACGCCGAAGCGGTCAAGAAGCGGATTTCGCCAACTCGTTACGGGGCGATGATGTTTCAGCCGGCAACGCTGCGTGAGATTCGCACGCACTTCGAAGAAATCGGCGCCGTGACGCGACATTGATCCGGATTACCGGAACGGACTACATGCCACGTGTTTCTTCCATCCACATTGTGACTGAGGACAGCAGCGGCACTGTCGTCGCGGTGCTCCGATTTTTCCTTCCCGGCACCAGCTGGTCGGGAGCGCGGAGTCTTTTGCAGAGTCACCGGATTGCGGTCAACGGGATTCTGTGTGTGGACGAGGCTCGACGTCTGATCGCGGGGGATCGTGTGGAAGTGCGTTCGCAGCCTCTGCCTCCGCCTCCGGGGGACCGTGACGTGGCGATCCTTTATCTGGACAGGGACATCGTGGTGGCCCACAAGCCTTCCGGGATGCTCACGGTGCGGCATCCGGGCGACGTTGACTGGTCGGTGGAAAAGAAGCTGCGTCAGCCTGCGCTGGAGGAATCTCTGTCGCGTCTGATTGCCCGGCGGGAGCAGGTTTCGCGGGGTCGTCGCAGCAATTCTGCGGCTGAACTGCTGGTTGTGCATCGGATTGACCGGGAGACCAGCGGCGTGGTGCTCTTCGCGCGGACTCAGGTGGCTCAGGGCCTGCTGATCCGTCAGTTCGCAGCGCACAGCGTCCATCGCCGCTATCTGTGCGTGGTTCCGGGCACTGTGGCTGCGCAGACGCTGCATTCGGTGCAGATCCGTGATCGGGGGGATGGTCTGCGGGGGAGTGCGGAGGAGCCTGAAGGTGTTTCCGGGCGCACGATGATCACTCACGTTCGCCCGCTGCGACGGCTGGGCGGTTTCACGGAACTGGAATGTCAACTGGAAACGGGGCGTACCAATCAGATCCGGATTCAGCTGGCGGAGCTGGGTCACCCGCTTTGCGGAGATGTGAAGTACCGGGGTCCGTTTGGTGCTGCGGAGATCCCGGATCGTGCGGATGCACCGCGTCTGGCGCTGCACGCGGCGGAGCTGGGTGTGGTTCATCCGGTGACGGGTGCTGAGCTGCGGTGGCGCAGCCCGTGGCCGGCTGATATGCTGCGGTGGCTGTCGATGCTTCCGCGTTTGCCGTCCTGTTCGGAGTGACGTGTGTTCCATGCCGGATCCTCCTCCATCCAAACGTCGCTCCCGAGCAACTCAGCAGTCATCTACAGCCGTATCCGGCAGTGAGTTCAGCGGGAGCGGGGCTGGCTACGCGGAGCTGCACTGCCGGACGAACTATTCGTTTCTTGAGGGTGCCTCGCACGCTGATGAGCTGGCAGCTCGAGCAAAGGAGCTGGGCTATGCGGCGCTGGCGGTTACGGATCGGAATTCGCTTGCGGGAGTGGTGCGGGCGCATGTGGCGGCGAAGGAAGCGGGTCTGAAGCTGCTGGTGGGTGCTGAGATTGTTCCGGAGGACGGTCCGGCGCTGGTGCTTTTGGCGAGTGACCGTGGCGGTTATGGCCGATTATCGCGGCTGATCACGAAGGGGCGTCTGCGGGGGGAGAAGGGGGTCTGCCGGATTTCTTCGGCGGACATTGCGGAGGCATCTGAAGGGCTCATCTGCTGCGTACCGCTTAGTCGCGAGACGCAGCTGCGATACGCGGGGCTATACCGGCCGGGGGCAGATGCGGAGGTGTCTGACAGCGATCTGCAGCGGCTGCAGGCGATCTTCGGCGAGCGCTGTTATGCGCTGGCGGAGCTGCACCACGGACCTCGGGACAGCGAGCGTCTGGAGCAGTGGCTGCGTCGGTGTGGCGGGCTGCAGTTGCCGGTGGCCGCGGCGAATGACGTGCATTTCCACATTCCTCGCCGCAGACCGCTCCAGGACGTGCTGACGGCCATTCGCTGCAACGCATCGCTGCAGGAACTGGGACATGAGTTATTTCCGAACGGCGAGCGGCATTTGAAGCCGATTCGTCAGCTCGAGGCATTATTCCGGGGTCACGGGGAACTGCTGGAACGAACGGTGGAGATAGCGGGCTGTTGCGGGTTCAGTCTGGACGAGCTGCGTTACGAGTATCCGGAGGAGCTGGTTCCGCGGGGGCTCAGGCCGATCGAGCATCTGGCGAACCTCACGTGGCAGGGTGCAGCGCAGCGTTATGTGGAGGGAGTTCCGGAGCGTGTTCGGCAGCTGGTGCGGCATGAGCTGTCACTGATTGAGGAGCTGCAGTATGAGGCCTATTTTCTGACGGTGTATGATCTGGTGCGATTTGCGCGGGAGCGGGGTATTTTGTGTCAGGGGCGGGGATCGGCGGCCAATTCGGTGGTGTGTTTTTGTCTGGGTGTGACATCGGTGGATCCGGACCGGATTGACGTGTTGTTCGAGCGGTTTGTGAGTCGTGAGCGGAACGAAGCGCCGGACATTGATGTGGATTTTGAGCATGAGCGGCGGGAGGAGGTGCTGCAGTATCTGTTTGAGCGATACGGACGAGAGCGGGCGGCGATGACGGGCGCGGTGATTACGTGGCGTCCGCGTTCGGCGATTCGGGACCTTGGGCGAGCGCTGGCGTTGTCGGCGGACTGTATCGATCGGCTTGCCGGTCAGCTGGAGCATGTGGACAGTGCTGAACAGTTCCCGGAACGGCTCCTTGAAGGCGGGATTGATCCGCAGTCGCAGCTGGGTCGGCGGCTGCTGGAACTGCTCAATGCGATCCTTGCGTTTCCCCGTCATTTATCGCAGCATCCCGGGGGGATGGTGATGTCGCGGGGGCCGTTGTGTGAGCTGGTTCCGATTGAGAATGCGGCGATGGCCGGTCGCACGGTGATTCAGTGGGACAAGGACGATCTGGACGCCCTGGGATTGCTGAAGGTCGACTGCCTGTCGCTCGGCATGCTCTCCGCGATCCGCCGCGCGCTCGAGG
>CAZLOQ010000093.1:19016-22930 GCA_964561125.1 uncultured Chitinophaga sp.
TGGGAATTCTGAGCTGTATCCGGCGTGGGTTTGAGCTGGTGGCGCGTTATCACGGTCGCGTTTTGTCGCTGGCGACGGTTCCGGCGGAGGATCCGGAAGTGTATGAGATGATCAGTCGGGCGGACACGATGGGCGTGTTTCAGATTGAGAGTCGGGCTCAGATGAGCATGTTACCGAGGCTTCGGCCGCACTGTTTTTATGATCTGGTGATTGAGGTGGCGATTGTGCGTCCCGGTCCGATTCAGGGGGACATGGTGCATCCGTATCTGAGGCGGCGGGCGGGTGAAGAGCCGGTGGAGTATCCCAACACCGAGGTGCGGCAGGTGCTTCATCGAACTCTGGGAGTGCCGATTTTTCAGGAGCAGGCAATGCGGCTGGCGATTGTCGCCGCGGGGTTCACCCCCGGGGAGGCTGATCAGCTGCGGCGGGCGATGGGGGCGTGGCGAAAGACGGGAGTGATTGCGAAGTTTCATGAGCAGCTGGTGGCGGGAATGACGGAGCGGGGTTATGCGGCGGAGTTTGCGGAGCGAGTGTTTCAGCAGATCAGCGGCTTTGGGGAATACGGCTTTCCGGAATCTCACGCGGCCAGTTTCGCGCTTCTTGTGTATGTTTCTGCGTGGCTTAAGCGACACTATCCGGCGGCCTTTGCGGCAGCTCTGATCAACAGTCAGCCGATGGGCTTTTACGCTCCTGCACAGCTGGTGCGTGACGCGCGGGAGCATGGAATTGAAGTGCGGCCGGCGGATGTCAACTTCAGTGACTGGGACTGTTCGCTGGAACGCATTCCGGCACGACCGGCGCGGGGGCCATACCGGCATGGCGATGAAGTGCATGCACTCCGACTGGGCCTGCGACTCCTGCGGGGCCTGTCTGAAGAGCACGGTCGGGCGATTGAAGTGGCTCGAAATCGTGGCGGTCGATTTCGGGATTTTGAGGAGTTTGCGAGGCGAACGGGTCTTCCGCGGGCAGCGCTGCAGTTGTTATCGCGTGGCGACGCGCTGTCGTCGCTGAACACGAGCCGGCGTGAAGCCTACTGGAAGGCGCTGCCTGTGCGTGAAGCATTGCCGCTGGTGGATGCGGCCGGGGGTGTGCCGGACGAAGCTCCGCCGGAACTGCCGCTGCTCAGTGCGCAGGAAGAAGTGGTTGCCGACTATTCGGCTGCCGGACTGTCACTGCGGCAGCATCCGGTGAGTTTTCTGCGGGGCCGTCTGAACGAGTTGCGGGCGGTGAGTGCTGAGCGTCTGCGGGAGCTGGAGTCAGACCGGCGAGTGAAAGTTGCGGGCCTGGTGTTGATGCGGCAGCGACCGTCGACGGCGGCAGGGATTACGTTCGTGACACTGGAGGACGAGACGGGGACTGTGAATCTGGTGGTCTATCCGAATGTCTGGCAGCAGTTTCGCCCGGCAGCGCGGTTTGCAGGTGTGCTGCTGGCAACGGGCCGCCTGCAGCGGGAGGGCGACATTATCCATGTGGTGTGCGAGCGTCTGGACGACCTGAGTGCGCTGCTGCAGGACCTTGATTCACGGGCACGGGATTTTCGGTGATGGGGTGGGGGCGTGTCGGATTTTCAATACGACGTGTGTGTGACATTTGCGGGGGTGCACGGCAGCCAAGGGCGTTCATCAGAGAGGCAGCGTGGAAACAGACCCGGGCCGAATCGCCTTCCTGTGCCGTTCAGATGGTGCGGGGGCGCAGAGCGGGGGATGGCAGACGCGAAGTCGGGTTGGAGGGTGATTGGGTGAGAACCCAGCCGAAGGTGGTCTCGACGACGAGCAGCCCGGGTTCGGCAACCGGAGGTACTCCGACCCGCAGCTGCGTATCGCTCTCAATGACAAACTCCCCTGGTACGCCCGGCGAAAACATCACGCCTGTTGTGCGATCGAGACGCTGCCCGATGATGTAAAGCGTGTCGTTGGCGGAATTCGGAATGACGCTGCTTACCGAGGGAAGCAGGAGATCATTGGGCACTTCGCCGATGATCTCGATCGAGGCGTGCGGCAACTGCGGGTTGTTAACCAGATGCCGATTCTGGAAGCACTCAGCGAGATTGGTGGCAGCATCACAGCGATAAGCGAGACTGCGTGGGATCAGCCACGCCTCGTTCCGAAATACATACCTGCCCGCAGGGAGCAGGGCTTCGTCGAGGACGATCAGTCCAAAGTCGCCGCGGAGAACGAAAAAGTCCGGGCCGGGCTCTACGGCAAAGCCGTAAGTGTAATCGACAAAGCCGGCGTGCTGTCTGATTCGCGCGGATCGTCGGCCGTTCCATATTTCGTACTGCCACTCGGTCACGCTGCCGTGGACTCGGACTTCGGTGTCCAGCCCATTCGGGAATTGCCAAAAGAGGGGCTGAGTGTCGGGATTGAGACCGGCCGCCAGCCATTCCTCGCGAGTGGTTTCTAATGGAAGCACTGGAATCGGGTTTCCCGGCGCTTCCACCAGGCGAGGCAATGTGACGATCAGGTTGCCGGGTTCGCTTCCGGGGACAACCACCAGTGACGAGGGCAGTGGATCGCCCGTATGCCACTCCGCCCCGTTTACGCGGACTGTTGTCAGGTTTGGGTACAGTGACATCACCGTCTGCGACCAGGGCACACCGGAGGGCCCCGCCACTACTCGAAAAGCCGACCGCAGCCCTGGTTTCGTTTCCGGCCGGACCAAACGGCCGACAAACAAGTTATTGAATTCTGCCTCGGTTCCGAAGCGACCGATACCGTGTTGCTGACTTTTCATTGGTTTAAGTCTGGCCGAGGAGGTAACGGTTCGGTTTCAGGCTACGCACGCACTGACGGCTGGGCAGGGAGCCGGATAGTATAAACACTGATTCTGGTTGCGGCAAGCTTAACACGCCGGCAAATCGGCAAACCGGCAAATCGGAATCTTCGCAGGCATAACAGGTGGAATCAGCCGGGGCTGTACGAGTGGGTCAGGAACGGTGGGGCTGGTCCGGGAACCGCGGTTTCAAGACGCTCAATTCCGGCACAGTCAATTCCGGCACAGTCACTGCGTGCAGCGGGACGTGGATCGTGACCGTTCACAGCAGCCTGACTGAGCGGTGAACAATACCGGGCCGGTGAATCAGGCTCCAAAGCCAGCCTGCGAACCGTGGCTTCAGACGGGGCAAGCCCGTCCGGGAGCCCCGGGGCTTCGCGCCCAATACCACCTGCTTTCGGCTCCAGATAGAAGCGGTACGGCGCGAGCCGTCCGGTCACGCCAGAGGTTTCAGCATCCATCACCGAACGGTGCGCGCCGTTCCGTTAAAAGTTGGTGTCATTGGGCTAACGCCCAATGCCCAATGCCCAATGACCACAACCGGGTGCGATTTCGGCCTGTAAGGCCAGTTCCATCAGCCCGGGGTGCAACCCCGGGTCAGACACCCCAACGAAGACGTACGCCCTGTAAGCGCAGTTCTCAGGTACGGCCCCGGCAACACCCATGGGGAGGCAGCGCAACGAAATCGTGCCAGGGTGCGTCCAAAGTCCTCGGGGTGCACCCCGGAAAGCGCGAGCCTCGCCAAATCAACGCGCCCCCAAAGCCCGCGGCTGCACACGTGACTCACACCAAACACGCAGCGTTCTGCTGAGAGCTGCCCTTACAGGGCGTCAGCTGCCCGGGGGGCGGCCTGACGTGGCATTTCATGCCAGGCTGATGGAGCTGGCCTTGCAGGCCGCGAACGCAGAAGAGACCTTCCTCTGAGACCGCAGCCCTGCACCGCTGCAGCGGACTATGAAATCTTATGGAGCCCAGGGGTCAGGTGGGCCCTGTAAATTGCATGGGTCATATGGGTCTTATGGGTCATATGCGAGATTTTTGTCGGCTGTGGCGATCAAGCCTTTCACTGCCCGCTGCGCCCGCTGCCATTTCGGCCTGTAAGGCCAGTTCCATCAGCCCGGGGTGCAACCCCGGGTCAGCCC
>CAZLOQ010000094.1:0-22468 GCA_964561125.1 uncultured Chitinophaga sp.
CAAAGCTCAGCCGCTGCTCGACGAAACAGCCATCGCCGCCTGTCTCGCCTATGTGGATCTCAATCCCATCCGTGCCGCGGTCGCTCAAACGCCCGAAACCAGCCAGTTCACAAGCATTCACGACCGCATCGCCGATCGTCAGTCCGCCGCTGTTGCCGTTGCTGCCGACACGGTTGCTGAAACTCCTGCTGACACTGTTGTTGCCGGTGGCACTGCTGCGGCAACATCATCCGCGGCCGTTCGGGCCACGCAGTCCGAACACGGTGCTCAGGCCGGCTGGCTGTCCCCGATCGCACTGGAACCTCCCTGTCAGGCTTCCCGCGACTGCCCCACCCCGCGGCGGCTCACCAATCGCGGCTGTCTGTTCATGACTCTCGATCAATACCTTCAACTGGTCGACTGGACCGGCCGCCAGCTGCGGCTGGACAAGCCCGGCAGCATCCCCGACCAGCTCGCCACAATCCTCACGCGGCTCGACTGCAGCCTCGAATCCTGGCTGGATCTGGTCAAAAACTTCCGTCGCCGATTTCCAACAGAGGCTGGCCGTCCAGAGACTTTGCTGACTGTTTCACAGCTCCGCAGAGGCTGTCGAAGATCAAGTCAGCGGTTATAGTTCCGCAAGGCCCTTGTAATTGCCGTGGTCTGTCACTGCCTGCAGTCGCGGGGGCAAATTTTGCTCTTTCAAGCTGTCTCGATTCCCGATTTTTCATTTGCACACCGGGGACGCAGCACTGTATAACCTCGGTCTTCCCTCCCCTTCTCCTCCCCCCCTTCCCCGGAGGATCCTGGCATGGCGTCCCGGCCGCTTGAACTCGCGCATCCACTGCGCAGACATACTGTCCTTCAGGTGGGGGCTGCGGCAATTCTGGGTTTAGGCGAAAATCATGTCTCTGCACTCCGTCAAGTGGCCGCGGACGAAGTCGTTCCGGGTTCCTCGCGGCCCCGGGCGGTGATCTACATTTTCCTCTCCGGCGGTTTGGCTCAGCACGACAGTTTTGGCTCCAGGCCGGATGCACCGGCTGACATTCGCGGCGAATTCACCCCCATCGCCATTCGCACTCCCGGCGTGCACATCTGCGAACATCTGAACCACTGAAAGTCCCCCGCCCATGCTGCAGATTCTCGGTCCCCGGACGGCCACTCGATGTGACGGCCGCAGTCGTCGCCAGTTTCTTCGCCTTGGAGGCCTCGCTTTGGGCGGTCTTTCCCTGTCACAGCTGATGGCAGCGCAGGCCGGCGTCTCTGCGGCCCGCGGGCGAGTGCTGCCGCACAAGTCCGTGATCATGATTTATCTTTCCGGTGGTCCGTCGCATCAGGACATGTATGACCTGAAGATGGACGCTCCCCCGGAAATCCGCGGCTCCTTCAAGCCGATCTGCACCAACGTTCCCGGAATTGATATCTGTGAACACATGCCGCGGCTGGCCACCGTGATGGATAAAGCCGCCATCATTCGCTCGCTCTTCGGCTGTCCGGACCAGCATGCATCCGACCTGTGCCTCAGCGGCTACCCCATCGGAGCGCGTGGTCGTCAGGACAATCATCCATCGCTGGGCTCAGCGGTCTCACGTCTGCTGGGTCCCGCCGATCCGGCAGTGCCGCCTTTTGTGGGGCTGACGATCAAGACCCGGCACGCACCTTACAGCAATCCCGGGATGCCCGGATTTCTGGGAACTGCTCACGCAGCATTTCAGCCGGAAGGTCAGGGCATGGCGGACATGCGTCTGACCGGCATTTCTCTGGACGAGCTCCGCAATCGCCGCGATCTGCTGCAGAGTTTCGACCGATTTCGACGGACGGCCGATTCCGTATCGCAGTTTCAGGGAGTTGACGCACTCACGCAGAAAGCCTTCGATGTGCTCACTTCCAGCCGGCTTGTGGAGGCCCTGGATCTGGAGCGTGAGGACCCGGCGGTGCGCGATCGTTATGGTCGCGGAAGTGCGGACCCGGCATTCGGAGAGGACGCCGGTCCCCACTGGATGGACCAGTTCCTCATGGCCCGTCGGCTGGTGGAAGCGGGGGTCCGCTGTGTCACGCTGTCCTTTGGAAGCTGGGATCGCCACGGAGCCAATTTTGATCGGCTCCCGCTGCAGTTATCCCGCTTCGACCAGGGCATCACGGCACTGATTGAAGATCTGCATCAGCGTGGCCTTGAGGAGGATGTGAGCGTTGTAGCGTGGGGAGAATTCGGACGCACTCCGCGAATCAACAAAGACGCCGGACGCGATCACTGGCCTCAGGTCTCCTGCTGCCTGCTGGCGGGTGGTGGCATGCGGACAGGTCAGGTCATCGGTTCCACGAATCGGCTTGGCGAGGTCCCGCAGGATCGCCCGGTGCACTATCAGGAAGTCTTTGCCACGCTGTATCATCGCCTTGGCATCGATCCTGCCACGGCCACGATTCCCGATCAGGCAGGTCGGCCGCAGTATCTTCTGGATCAGCGAGAACCGATCCGGGAGCTGCTTTGAGGGGTGGTTTGTAAATTCGGACGGCGGGCTGCAGTCCGAGCCCGCCAGTTTCCCTGCTTCTGAACCAAACCGTTTCATGTCCGGAACAGTTCCCATGTCCAACCCTTTGCTCGACAACATTGCCCGCGTCACGCGACGTGCAGTTTTCGGTTCCGCTGCCGGCGGAGTTGGTCAGGCTGCTCTTGCCTCACTGCTGCTCCGCGAAGCGAGGGCCACGACAGGTGCCCCTGTTGCGGTCCCCGCCACTGACCGCGGTCTGCCAGGCTTCCCGCCCTTTCTTCCCAAAGCTCGCCGTGTTGTCATGCTCTGGCAGGGTGGTGGCCCATCACACGTGGATCTGTTTGACGAGAAGCCTGCGATGCGGCAAATGGCCGGCAGGGACATCCCTGATTCCATTCGCGGGACCACGCGGCTGTCCACTATGTCCTCCGGTTATGCCCGCTGGCCCTGCCTGCCGGCCATACGTCCTTTCAGGACATGGGGTGAGTGCGGCATGCGTCTCAGCGAAATGCTGCCGTCCATCGGCGGCCTTGCTGACGAACTCTGTCTGGTTCGCAGCATGAAAACCGAAGCCGTGAACCACGCTCCCGGCGTCACATTCTTCCTCACGGGTGCTCAGATCCCCGGGCGTCCCAGCATGGGGGCATGGCTGTCTTACGGCCTCGGCTGCGAAACAGACAACCTCCCGGCCTTCGTCGTGATGACTTCC
This sequence comes from uncultured Chitinophaga sp., assembly GCA_964561125.1. GTDB lineage: Bacteria > Planctomycetota > Planctomycetia > Planctomycetales > Planctomycetaceae > SXXK01. The sequence goes on from CAZLOQ010000094.1 coordinate 3,178, forward strand.
AGCGACAAGGGCAAGACCTGCGGCCAGCTGTTCTTCGACTACTACTGGGGCGCGGGTTTTCTTCCCAGCCGCTTTCAGGGCGTGCGTTTTCGCAACACTGGCGACCCGGTTCCATATCTCAGCAACCCTGCGGGTATGTCGCGTGAATCCCGTCGCCTGCTGCTGGATGACATCGCAGCTATCAATCGTACCCATCTGGAAGCCTACGGAGACCCCGAAACCGACACTCGGATTGCCCAGTATGAAATGGCCTTTCGGATGCAGAGCAGCGTTCCGGAGCTCATGGATTTCTCTGGTGAAACGCAGACTGTCGTCGAACGCTACGGCCCGGACGCGCTCGCCAAAGGTACCTTCGCCAATAACTGCCTGATCGCCCGTCGACTGCTGGAGCGGGGAGTTCGCTTCGTGCAGCTGATGCATGCCGGCTGGGACCAGCACGGCAATCTGTATACACAGCTGGCCGAACAGTGCCGCGACACGGAACGCCCTGCTGCCGCTCTGATTCACGATCTCCGGGAACGCGGCATGCTTGAAGACACGCTCGTAATCTGGGCCTGCGAGTTCGGTCGCACACCATTCGGGCAGGGAGATCCGGTCAACCCCAAGGGGCGCGACCACTTTGGCCGGGCTTTCACCTGGTGGCTGGCTGGAGGCGGTGTCCGGCCAGGGACAGTTTACGGAGAAACAGACGACTTCGCGTGGAACATCACAAAGGATCCGGTGCACGTGCACGACATGCAGGCCACCATTCTGCATCTGTGCGGCATCGACCACACACGACTTACGTTCCGCTATCAGGGCAGACAATATCGACTGACGGACATTCATGGCGAGGTCGTCCGCGGGCTGCTCAAAGACGGCTGAGACTTAGTATATGGACGGTGGCGGAGTCTGGCTGCCGTCGGCGTGCAGAAAACGGAAGTCACAGCCTTCGTGGGCCTGTGTGGTCTGTTCCTGAAACAGCTTTCCGTAGCCGCGGGTGAATGTCGGAGCAGGTTTCTGCCACAGGCTGCGACGCCGTGACAGTTCCTCGTCAGAAACCTCCAGCTGCAGTCTGCGTCCTGCGGTATCCAGCGTGATCAGGTCTCCATCCTGCACCAGTGCGAGCGGACCGCCGATGAAGGATTCCGGCGACACATGCAGGACGCATGCCCCGTAACTGGTACCACTCATTCTTGCGTCGCTGATTCGCAGCATATCCCGCACGCCCTGCTGGAGCAGATATTTGGGAATCGGCAGCATGCCCCATTCCGGAATACCGGGTGCTCCCAACGGTCCCGCGTTCTGCAGCACGATCACGTGGCTGCGTGTGAGTCCGAGTGCCGGGTCGTCGATTCTGGCCTTGAGATCGGGGTAGTTGCGAAACACGGCGGCCGGACCGGTGTGCTGGAGCAGGTCGGCTTCTGCGGCGGCCGGCTTGATGACACAGCCATCCGGTGCGAGATTTCCGCGGAGTACTGCGAGACTTCCGGTGGCACACACGGGCTGATCCCGGCGGCGAATCACATCGTCGTTCCAGATCTCAGCATCCCGGAACGCTTCACCCAGCGACCGAAATTCGACTGTGGACGCATTCGTGTGCAGAAGATCGGGAATCTGAGCCAGCAGTGCATTGAGCCCGCCGGCATCAAAAAAGTCGGCCATCACCCAGCGACCGGTGGGACGCAGATTGGCAAGGACGGGTGTCCGCTGCGAGATACGATCGAAGTCTTCCAGTGCCAGCTGCACACTGCAGCGGCCGGCAAGTGCCATCAGGTGCACGATGGCGTTGGTAGAGCCTCCGAGTGCCATCAGCACGGTAATCGCATTTTCAAAGGCAGCCCGCGTGAGAAGCTGTGAGGGGCGCAGGTCATGCCAGGCAATTTCAACGGCAGCGCGGCCGGTGGCACTGGCCATCCGCGCGTGCCCGGAATGAGTTGCCGGGAGTGAACTGGCGCCTGACAGAGTCATGCCCATCGCCTCAGCAATCGCCGTCATTGTTGAGGCAGTTCCCATGGTCATGCAGTGGCCTGGAGACGCGGCGATGTGATCTTCCAGCTGACACCACGCTTCGCAGGACAATCGACCGGCCCCCCGTTCTGCCCAGAACCGCCACACATCGGTGCCGCTTGCCAGCTGTTCGCCGTGCCAGGAAGTGCGATTCATCGGGCCGCCCGGCATGACGATGCAGGGGACATCTGCGCTGAGTGCTCCCATGAGCATCGCGGGGGTGGTTTTGTCGCAGCCGGCCATGAGCACTGCAGCGTCGAGCGGATAGGTCCGCAGAACCTCTTCTGTCTCCATCGCCAGAAAATTACGGTAGTACATGGACGTCGGCTTCATGAAGGTCTCACTGACCCCCATGACCGGGATCTCCACCGGAAATCCGCCTGCCTGCCAGACGCCCCGCTTGATGTCCTCCGCTCGCTGACGGAAGTGGGCATGGCAGGAAATCAGATCGTTCCATGTATTCAGGATACCCACCACCGGCTTGCCGGCAAATTCCTCCGTTGCAAAACCTGCCTGTTTCTGACGTGATCGATGGCCGAACGAGCGCAAATCGTCGGGGCCGAGGTAGCGGTAGCTGCGGAGCTGATCGGGTGTGAGTCGAGGATTCATGGGCGGCGGGATTCAGAAGATGGTTGTGGCCGGCGGGACCTGGTGCCGGAGAATATCGAATCGGGGGCTATAAGGCAAAACAGGGTTGAATTCCGGCACCCTGAACATTGCAGCCACCGAGCGGCAGTTCATTCCGCTGGTCCATCTGCACGTGGCAGTACGATTCGTGATGTGCCGCCGGGGCCGCGGCGGACGTGGATTTGTGTGGTAATGGCGTCCTGCATGCGTTCGACGTGAGTGATCACGCCAACCTTGCGTCCCTGGCTCTGCAGATGATTCAGTGCATTCATAGCCATCTCGAGCGTGTCTTCATCCAGACTCCCGAAGCCTTCATCAATAAACAGTGATTCGATCCGCAGTCGGCTGGATGTGAGCGATGCGAGGCCGAGGGCGAGGGCGAGCGAGACAAGAAATGTTTCGCCGCCGGAGAGGGAATGGACCGAGCGAAGTTCATCGCCGAGCTGCTGATCGATCACGGCCAGATTGAGTGATTCGCCGAGGCGTTCGAGGCGATAGCGTCGAGCGAGTTCCCGCAGCTGGACATTGGCGTGCTGCAGGAGCAGATCGAGTGTGAATCGCTGGGCCATGAGTGTGAATTTTTTGCCATCGGCGGAACCGATGAGCTGATCGAGTTCGCGCCAGGGCCGGGCTTTTTCTTCTGCTGCCTGGATCTTCGCTTCAAGATCCCTGTTGCGGTTTCTGGTTTCGTCATCGTTCTTCAGCTCTCCGACGATGTCCTGCAGTCGTTCACGCTCTCTTTTTTCTGTTTCCAGCTGAGCTTCGAGGTCGGCCTGTACCGTGGCTGCGTCACGTTCGTCCGTCTGCTGCTGCCGATGTTCATCCAGCCGCTGCTGACAGGACTTGATTTCTCCGGCCGCCCGCTGGACATCGGCCGCAAGATCATCGAGGGTCCTGCGTTCGCTTTCGATCCAGCTGCCGTCACGACTGATCAGCCGTTCAAGTTCAGCAAGTGCTTCGTCGAAGCTGCGGTCGGGAGAGAAATCAGCGAGCCAGCTGCTGAGAGTGTCGCGAGCGGCGTATTCGGCCTGCTGTGCGTCCGCGAGCTGCTGATCAAGGGTTTGATACCTTGTCTTCATGCCGGTCAGTTCACTGGCAGCGGCGATCTTCTTCCCTGTGGCGTGTTCGAGAGCCGTTTGAGCGGATTTCTGCTGTTCTTCGAGTTCCTGTCGGAATTCATCAATCGATTGATCGCCGAGGAGTTCCCGAAGCCGCAGATTCAGTTCATTGAGGCGTGCGAATGACTGTTGGTAATCATGTTCGTATTCCCGGCAGGTTTGATCAGCCTGCTGTCTGTCTGTTTCCCACTGCGGTCTGAGTTGCTGCAGCTGCGCGAGTTCCACCAGGATCTTATCGCGTTCGCCCTGAAGACTCAGCAGCTCGGTCAGCTGTGTGCTCATCCGTTTCCTGAATCCGGCGGGATCTGCATTGAATTCCGATCTCGCTTCCGGCAGTGCCGCCCAGAATGGCTCAAGCTCCTGTTCCGCTGCGGTGAATTTCCCGATTCGCTCCTGCAGCAGTGTGGCTGCGGTCTCTGCCTTTTGTGAGGCTTGACTGGCACGCTCGGACAGAATGGACTCCTGCGCGTCGCGGGTATTGACTGAATCCTGAGTTGTTCTGATCCTGATTCGGAGGTCCCGGATTTGCCGTTCAAGATCTGTGAGCTGCCCGAGCTGTTGATCCAGCGTTTGCTGCTGGTGATCAATCTTCAGGAAATCCCCTGTGATCTGCTGCCGGCGTTCTTCCGGTGGCAGGGCGAGGATCTCTGCGACAACGGGGGCATCCGGATTGTCGAACTGAAATCGGCCACAGTCGTTTTGCTTATTGCCGATCTCAATGCGCAGCCGTTCGATTCGCGGTCTTCGCTGTGCGACAGCTGCCTCGAGTGCAGCCAGCTTTCTTTTCAGCTGATCATGTTCGTGCCTGCGGACCTGGACCGTCTTTTGGGCATCCTGCAGCACACTGAGTTCAAGGTCCGCGGGGTTGTCCGCGAAGGGGTGTTCTGTGGCACCGCAGACCGGGCACTTCTGTCCCGGTTCCAGAGTGGCTCGGAGGCGTTTGGCATGATCATCGAATGCGTTGCTGAGGAGGGTCACTGCAAGGTCGGCGGCCTGCTCGTCAATTGCTGCGGCATTCGCCAGTGGCGTGAGTTGTGTGATCTGCCCGGCTTCTTCCTGCAGGGCTTTTTCCTCATCGTCCAGCATACGCTGGTGCTTTTGCAGATCCTGTTCAAGCTGCGTTCGCTGGTCGAGCTGATACTGCAATCGTTCAAGGTGGCTCCGACGCTTCGTCAGCAGGTCGCGGGTACGCTGAAGCTGTTCACGATCAAGTTCGCTTTGCCGGATTTCAAGTCCACTCAGCTGGTCTTCATAGTCGTTAATCTCCTGTTTCAGCCGGCGACTGGTGGCCTGATGAGCAGCGAGGGTTTGTCGTTCGGTATTCTCGCCGGCCCTGAAATCGTCGAGATTTCTTCGAGCAGTCCGTTCGTCATTGATGGCTGATTCGAGTCTTTGCAGTCGCGTGATCCAGAGGCTGGATTCGGATGCAAATGGCTGCAGAGGCATCAGTGTCCGGAGTTGTTCGTCAATTTCTGCACTGCGTGTTGTTTTGTTCTGAATTTCCTCTGTGCATTCGCGGAGTCGGCGGACTCGATCGTCGCGAGTGGTTTTCGCGGCTTCGTGGCGCTGTTTTGCAGCCTCGACGGCCCGTTCGGCCGGTTCCACCAGTGTCCGGACTGCGATGGCTGATTTCAGCTTTTCCTGAGCCTCCTTTGCGGACTCGAGCTGCTCCTGCAGCTTTCGTTGAGCGAGTTCTTCTGCGGCTTCTGCAGCGGTCAGCGTCTGTCGTGCCCGATCCAGTTTTTCAGCGGCATCGGCGACGTCTGTGCGGAGTTGTCTGCAGTATTTCTGCCTGCTGACCAGTTCGTTGTGCTTCACCGCCGCTTCGCGCTGTGCGCGTTCGATTCGTGCGAGCTGACTGCGACGAGTTTCTGCGGCGTCGCTTTTCCGGAGGGTGCCTGCGTGCCGTGCCTGTGCATTCTCAAGACTCGCAGTACAGCCGTTAAGATCTTCGTGCCAGCGTTTCAGTGCCCGAAGCGCGTCAAGCTTTTGGCCGGCGAGGTCTGAAGCTGTCTGAGCCTCCAGCCGCTGCGTTTCCTTTTCCGCCCGTTCCGATTCCGTCAGCGGCGTCTGACCTCTCCGCAGAGACTCAAGTTCTGTGATCTCAGCCTTCTCCAGATTTGCTCGCTGATACACGCGCTGAGAAATGTTGCGGAACTCATGGGTGCCGGTGAGTGCTTCAAGGATTTCCATGCGTTCGTCGTCCTTTGAACGCAGGAATGTGGCAAATTCATTCTGTGCCAGCAGTACAGCTCGCGTGAACTGTTCGAACTTCAGTCCGATGCGTTTTTCGATGGCTTCGAGAACCAGCGTTTTCCTGCCACCACAGATCTGTTCGCCCTCGGTTCCGCCGCGGACATCACCACTGAGGAGCACCATTTCGACCGGCTGCAGTCGACCGGCGACCTTTTTTCCGCGTCCTGCCCTGTGCACGCTCCAGCGGGCTGTGAGCGTCTGACCATCAGTACCAATGAAGGCGACTTCCGCAAATCCGTCTGCTGCGCCGCGGCGGAGGAGGCTGCGGGAGTCCTGTTGTGAAATGCCATCGACCTGCTCGCCGCCTGCCGGAGCCTGCTTAAGCCGGGGAGTTTTGTCGTAGAGCGCCAGACACATGGCATCCAGCAGTGTGCTTTTGCCGGAACCGGTGGGGCCGATAATTGCAAATAAGCCGGAGGAGCGAAGTGGTTCGGCAGCGAAGTCAACGGTGTGTTCACCAGCCAGTGAAGCCAGATTCTTCAGGGTGATTCGCAGAATTCTCATCCCACCACTCCTTCGCTCAGCAGCACCTCACGGAATGCCTGCAGTAACGGCAGATCGGGTTCACGCTGATAGAGGCTGCGGAATTCCTGCACCAGCACATCCTCCGGCCTGAGCGAACTCAGATCCGACATGATTTCGTCAGCAGCCGCCGCGGAGTCGGCGTCCAGTCGAGTGGCCTTCTGAGTGGTGATCTGCACAAGGCGGACCGGGGAGCCTTCCAGAGCCTGTTCGATCTTTGTACGTCGCCCCGGATCGGGACCGGTCTCCAGCAGCTGTACACGGAGGAAGGGGTGCTGTTCCGGGGGGACTGCAGGGCTTGCCTTCAAGGCCGACAGCTGCGGCAGCAGGGCATCCAGTTCTGCAGTGCCACGCTCGGGAATCGTGAGCAGCGGAACACAGCGGGGCACGCGGAGCGGTTCGACGCTGGTCAGCTGCGTACCGGAAAACTCAAGTCGCAGCACCTGATGCTCATAACTGCTTTCTGTGAAGGAAAGTGGAATCGGACTGCCACTGTAGCGGACGCGACCGTCCTGAAACTTCTGAGCGCGGTGGAGATGTCCGAGGGCGGTGTAGGCGAGCTCTGAAGGAAAGATATCCGGGGCGACAGCTTCGGAATGGCCAACCACCAGTCGCCGTTCAGAATCTGTGGTCTCCAGACCACCGGCGACATGACAGTGTCCCATGGCGATAATCGCGGCCCCCGGCGCGATCTGATCCCGCTGTTGAATGGCAAAATCAACCGCCTCGCGATAGGCCGCGCGAATACCATCCAGCCATGGATCACCGGCTCCCGGTACAAAAGGCACATCGGCAGGCCGCAGAAACGGCATGGCCACCACGAATGCCTCCACTTCGTTGCCTGCTCCCCGAATCGGAATCAGCAGCCGTTCCAGATCCAGCCCCGCAGTGGTGGGCCGAAGCGGTGTGCCGACCACGTGAATACGGAACGATTCCAGAAGTCCTGCGGGAGCCTCCAGACGTCCGCCCGCATCGTGATTGCCGGCCGTGATAATCAGCTGCAGATCCGGCTGGATTTCGCGGGCACGAGCGAGAAAGGAATAATACATCTTTTGCGCGGCCGCTGACGGATGGATCGTGTCAAAAACGTCACCAGCCAGCAAAAGTGCCCGAGGCTGGTGCTGCTGCAGCCGGGCGAGCAGCCAATCCAGAAACGCCTTGTGTTCGTAGTCACGACTGTAACCAAAAAACGACTGACCCAGATGCCAGTCGGCGGTGTGGAAGAGAGTGAGCATTGCAGGGGGGAATCCGGATGCAGTGGGAGTTTACAGGGATAGTTATTCTTGCAATCCCGCAGCGAAACGGAAGCCCGGGCGCTCGTGTTTCCGGGTGGTCCACGATCTGCAGCCGTTCTGTCCGCCCGCAGGACTTTATTCGCAGGCTTCCGTGGCCGACTTCTTCAGCCGACCGATTGCCAGTTCCAGTTCTTCCCGCACGGTCGGGTCCGGTTCGTTTGTCAGGCGGTCGATCAGTGACTGCGTGCAGCCCTGATCGCCGATTCCGGCGATCGCCCATGCGGCCGCTCCGCGGACAAGGGGTTCATCGTCGTGGAGAGCACAGAGGAGTTCCGGGAGGGCTGCATGATGGCGGAGATTGCCAAGCACGATCGCGGCGTTCCGGCGCAATCCTCCGTAGCCGGGGCGTTCGAGCGGGGAACCGGCGTAGACGGCTTCGAATTCCTGGCGACTCAAGCGGAGCAGCGCACGGCAGTCCGCCGGATTGCGTTCCGGCAGGGCTGAAAAGGCGCTGTCCGGGACGGCGGGAGCGAAGCGGTTCCACGGACACACGTCCTGGCAGACATCGCAGCCGAAGAGACATTCGCCGACACCCTCGCGAAGCTCCATGGGGATCGGGGACTGGCGAAGTTCAATTGTCAGGTAGCTGATGCAGCGGCGAGCGTCGAGAACTCCGGGAGCCGGGAAAGCCTGAGTCGGGCAGGCATCGAGACAGCGGGTGCAGGTCCCGCACCAGTTGCGATCTTCAGGCGTATCCGGAGCCAGTTCGGCGTCGGTCAGAATTGCTCCGAGAAAAAACCAGCTGCCGATATGACGGCTGATGAGCATCGTGTTCTTGCCGAACCAGCCCAGACCTGCCAGCCGTCCGAAGTCACGTTCGAGCAGCGGGGCTGTATCGACGACAATCCGTGTTTTGCAGCCGGGGCGCAGCCGGCGAATCAGCGCGGCAGCGGGCTGCAGCCGCTCTTTGAGCACCTGATGGTAATCACCGGTTCCGCGGGCATAGCGGGAGATTTTCGGGCCGGCCGACACTGGCGTGCCGTCGAAATAGTTCAATCCGACGATTACCAGGCTTTTTACCAGCGGGAGTACGGACTGCGGATGCCGTCGGGCTTCGCGGCGCGATTCCATCCACTGCATATCACCATGATATCCGTCGTTGAGCCACTGGAGGAGCTGGTGGAAGCCTGAAGGAGTCACTGCGGGAGCAATGCCTGCCAGATCGAGTTTTGCGGAGAGCAGGGCATTGCGGACAGCGTCTGTGAGCTGCTGCGGGCCATCTGCGTGCACGTCGTCTTCAGGACCGGTCATTTGCCGGCTGCTCCGCGGCTGCATGGAGTGTTGCGAGATGCCGCCGACCGGTTGCGGCGACTGCACTGGCGGGGATCCGCGGGAGCGGTGAGTACTGTGGATGACGTCCCGTCTTCCACGGGTTGTTGCTGCGAGTGTTGTAGCAGCAGATAAAGGCCCACCGCGGATGTTCGCTGTGGTTCTGATCAGAACGGTGCAGCGTGTTTCCGTGAAACAGAATTGCTGAACCGGGTTCGAGCTCCACATGAACGAGCTGCAATCTCTGCAGGGCCGCGTCGACTCGTTCCATATCGGCCCCTGTCTGATCACCCCGTTTAATGTGATCCACTCGCCCCATGCGATGGGAGCCCTTCAGGACCTGCAGGCAGCCGTTTTCCTGAGTGGCTTTGTCGACTGCAAACATGCAGCTGGCCATATCCGGGAACAGACAGCCGTTGTGATACCAGTATCCATAATCCTGGTGCCAGGTCCATGCACCGCCGACGCGTGGTTCCTTGAGGATCATTTTGTGGTGATAGTGGTAGACTTCGTCCCCGAGGAGTCCTTCCATGGCAGCGACGAGCGGTTCAGCCTGGACGATGGCGGAGTAGATGGTGTCCGGCGGGAGTTCATTTTCGACGACCAGCTCGACAGCTCCGCCTTCCCCGTCGGCGCGGGAGGTACGGCGTTGACTGAGCAGTCGATCGGCGCGGGCGATCTCTGCCAGCAGCTGCGTTTCCTCGGCATCCAGCAGGTGTTCCACGAGCAGATAGCCGTCTTTGTGAAATGCGGAAATTGCCTCCGGAGTCAGAAATCCGTCCTTCATGCGTCTGTCTCCGTGAGAAATCGAATGGCCTCGGACACGCAGATCGCGCCCTCATAGATAGCTCGCCCGGTGATCACGCCGATCAACCCGGGATGGGTTTCATGAATGGCCCGCAGTGCTGCAAGATCCTGCATGGATGTGAGTCCACCGGAGGCGATAACGGGCAGCCCGAGTGCGGCAATGGCCTGAAAATCGCGCAGGGTGGCGGCGTCAATGCCCTGCATCATGCCGTCGTTGGCGATGTTGGTGTAGATCACGGCGGCGAGCGGCAGTCCGACAAATTGCTGTGCCAGTTCCATGACGGGAACCTGAGAAACTTCCAGCCAGCCTTCTGCCGCGACCATGGAGTCTCTGGCGTCAAGACCGAGCGCCAGACTGTGGGGGTAGCTGCGGCACATGCGCTGAAACCATTCGGGTTCCCGGAGTGCCTTTGTGCCGATGATTACGCGGTCCACACCGGTTTCGTCGAGACACCTGCGGATGGCATTTTCATCGCGAATACCACCTCCCAGCTGACAGGGCAGTCCCGTTGCCTCGACGATCCGCCGGACAACCACTGAATTCACCGGCCGGCCGGCCCTGGCTCCGTCGAGATCCACCAGGTGCAGCCGCTGAGCACCCTCGGCCTGCCACCGCAGAGCCATTTCCACGGGGTCATCGGCAAATACGGTGCTGTCCTGATAATTGCCTTGCCTGAGACGCACACAGCGGCCATCAAGCAGATCAATTGCGGGTAAGAGCTGGAGCATTGGAATCCGTCGGCTGAAGTCCGGGGGGCAAAGAATGCGAGCACGTGAGGCCGGATTCTAGCAATCTCGGCGCGGGAAAATCGAGTCCCGACGGGAAGTCCCGTTCCGGCATCGGGTGCCTGCGCGAAAATGGCACTTAAGCTCCCAGCAGATACGCCCGGAGATCGCGCATGATGGCCAGACAGCGGGCAGTGAAGACCTCCAGACTGGGGACACGGCCTTCTGAACGGACCTCCACCATGACGATGCGGTGGATGCGGAGAGGTTCCCAGTTGCTGGAGGAGCGCCGCGTGGTCTCGAAGGAAATCACGATTTCCACCGGCTGTCGGGCTGGTGTTCTGCCCCATCTTTTGAAGAAGCCGAGGCTGCCCACCTGGATCTTCATCCGGCCTTTTTCCTGTTCCGTGATGTTTCCTCCCTGTTCTGAGATGAATGCGCGGAGCTTGATGCCGGTCAGTGCCAGTGAAGTGCTCACTTCGATCCTGTCGGAAAACTCAAAGCGGCCGTTGTCTTCGCGGACCTGCGTGAGTTCCTCGGCGGATTCAGACGGAGCCACCGCTGGAGTTTCCTGGGCAGCTTCCTGGCAGGTGCGGTTACGACCGGTCGCCTTGGCGCTGTAGAGGCATCCATCGGCGCGTTCCAGCAGCGTCTGGACGGTGTCTCCGCGGCGGGCGGTGGCAACACCGAGCGATGAGGTGACAGTCAGCGTGCTGATGCCGCCGATGGAGCTCTTCATGATGGACAACCGCAGCCTCTCCGCGCGTCGCACGGCGGCTTCAAGATCGGTATCCGGGCAGATAATCACAAATTCCTCACCACCATAGCGCCCGATGACTTCAGCGGAATAGGTTTCATTCTGAAGGAGGCGTGCGAGATCGATCAGTACCTGGTCGCCCACCTGGTGCCCGAACGTGTCGTTGATCCGTTTGAAGTGGTCAACATCGAGGAAGATCACGCTGAGGCTGCGGGTACCTTCACTGTTGTGGTAGTCTTCGAGGAGATGTCGCAGGCGGGCTTCGAGATGGCCGCGGTTGGCGACACCGGTGAGTGCATCCCGTGTTGCAGCCAGCTGCAGTTCCACAAATTCGCGACTCTGAATTCTGACCCCGCTGTGGTTCCTCAGAAACTGCACAGCACCGTGAATATTCTGTGCTGGTCCGATCAGCGGCATGGTGTACACGTCGACTTTCAGGTGCCGTGTTCCGCTGACGCGGCAGAACTGACTGGCGTATCTGGGTTGTCCGGTTTTCAGCACCTGCAGGATCATGGTGTCGTCGCGTTCAGGCGGAGCAGCCTGCTCTTCAGCGAGGCTGGTGAGCTGCACATCCGGGGCCTGCCAGGTCCGTTTGAGTGCCGAGCGCACGGGAATCCCTGTCATTCCTGGCATGCCATCGCTCCAGATCCGATAGTTCTCGTGCGCATCCACGAGGTAATAGCCGTCGTACAGCTGCTGGAACTGATACAGAACACCGATGATCTGCGCGAGTACTGCGGCTTCTTCGCGGATTTCCGGAGTGGGATCCGTGCGTCGCTCGCGTTCAAACATGGCATCTGCGAAGCGAAACAGGGAACTGCCTTCAGCTTCGTACCAGTGATTCAGGGTGCGAATCACATTTTCGTCGTAGCGTTGTCCGGATTTTTCCAGCAGACTGTCGATGCATTCCCGGTGTGTCATGCCCCGCCGCCATGGGCGGGCGATGCAGAGGGAATCGTAGGCATCGGCGACCGCAAGGATCCGCGGGCCGAGCGGCAGATCCGCCTGCTCCTCGTCGTTCTCTGCCGGTGCGCCCGACAGACCACGATATAACACCGTCAGCATGCTGATCACAGACGGATCCGTCCAGAACGCCTGCAGCATGCTGATCGCCGCATGCTGATGCAGCATGACGAAGTCAAACTCTTCACTGCTCAGCTTGCCCGGTTTGCGAAGAATGTGGTCCGGAATGGCAAGCTTGCCGATGTCGTGCAGAATAGCGGCAATTTCAATCTGTCGCCGCTGCTCGTCGCTCCAGCCCAGCATCTTTGCAGTCCCGCTGGCGATCGCCGCCAGTCGCTGACTGTGCAGCAGGGAACTCGGGTGCAGCGCCCGCATCACTCGCAGAATCATCGAAATCAGCGGTCTCGGAATGAGTGATCGCTCGCTCGATTCCGGATGCTGCAGCCGGGCTTCGTCCGCCATCGTCAGCATTCGCAGCAGCACCGCAGTGGTATCGGTGGGCATAGAAGTTGTCAGCGCGGAGGGCCGCCCTGTCCTGATGTTGCTGTCACCTGCTGAAGCTCCGTTTCCGGCCATCGCCCGAAGTCTCCGAAAGAATCGCTGCCTCCACGTCCCAGACCCTAATACATAAACGCCGCTGCCTGTCCCCGGAACAGGGCAATTTTTGCTGTGAAATGTGAAGACCAGAGAGCATTCGGCAGGATCGGAATGACCGTTCTGTTGCGTCTCTCGGATACCCGAGCTCCATAGAAATCGTCCGGTCGGATCCGGACTGCGGCATTAACTGCCGGTTGATCCGGAATCAGATCGCTCGGGTGGTAAAACGTGGATCGATTGCAGCGATTCTGACAATTCTGAGGAGAGCGGTGACCGAAGAAAGAAGGAGAGAAACAGGCTGCCCGGCCGCGCCGGACAGTCTTCCCGAAATTCCTTTGCCAGCACGTACCGCTGTTTGAGGGCGAGCCCTGTGAAGACATCCATGCCGCGATTTGGAATCTGTTTGAGCCTTGCTGCCGCTCTCGCCTCCAGCTCACTGCTGACAGGTTGCCAGACAACGGTAGGCGGTCAGACGCTGCCCTCCCCGGATTATCTCAAGGATGACGTCCAGTTCCATCCTGCCGGTCCGGAGTTCAAGCTGTCGAAGAAAGTCGAAGCCGCCAATAAACAGGCTGCTGCCCGGCAGGCCATGTCACCCGGACCGTGAATTCAGTGCTCTGAATGCCGGGCTGAGAATACTGTTGTACCACCTACCGGGAGGAAGATGCCTCTGTCGGTTTGTTGAGGCTCGTTGCAGTATGGCAGCGGGTCGAGTGGTGCTGTTCAGGGCAGAATGCGAGGTCTGCGACGGGCGCGAAAGTCCGTCACGAAGGAGGGGAAGTGACATGGGCGTGCGGCGGGACCCGGATTTACGGGTTCTCCTCGATGCGCGCCGAACTGTGCTGGCTTAGCGAGCGTGGACGTGTACACTTTCTGCTGCAGAAACCGTCTGCCATCATCACACCCGAACGTTCGCTGTTGTGAAAGCCCTGCCGGTGTCGTGTCGTCTTCGCCTCTGCCCCGCATCCGTCTCATGGCTGCTGCCGATGGTCTGGCTTTGGATGCTCCCCGCCGCCCTGGCTGCCGTGGCCGCTGACGGACCGGATTTCGAGGAGCGGATTCGGCCATTGCTCCTGCAGCGTTGCGGCGACTGTCACGGCCCCGCCGTCCAGAAAGGCGGACTCAGACTGGACGCCCGGTCTGCCTTCTTCAAAGGCGGCGACAGTGGTCCGGTGATTGCCGTCGATCAGCCCGCGTCCAGCGAACTTCTGCGTCGTCTGCGAGCCACGGATCCCGACATCCGCATGCCCCCCGAAGGCCCGCGTCTGCCCGCTGCCGAAATCGAACTGCTCGACCTCTGGATCAAGGACGGAGCGGACTGGCCGGAATCTGACTATGACCGAGCGGCTCTTCGCGACCCGCGCCTGCAGCATTGGGCCTTTCAGCCGCTTCGCCCGGAAGCTCCCCCGTCTGATTCCGCACTGCCGCCGTCGGCGGATCCCATCGACCTGTACGTCGCCCAGTCCCTGCGGCGGGCAGGGCTGGCTATGAATCCCCCTGCCGACCGACGGACACTGATTCGTCGAGCTTCGCTGATCCTTACCGGTCTGTTGCCGACCCCCGAACGTATCGAACAATTCGTCACAGATCCTTCCGCGAATGCGTGGCCGCAGCTGGTCGATGAACTGCTGGCCAGCCCGCACTACGGCGAACGCTGGGCCCAGCACTGGCTGGATGTGATTCGCTATGCCGACACGCACGGCTTCGAAGTGAACACACCTCGCGAAAATGCATGGCCTTACCGCGACTACGTGATCCGTGCCTTCAACGAAGACCGTCCCTACAATCGGTTTATCCTCGAACAGCTGGCCGGGGATATCACGGGAGAGGACGCGGCGACGGGTTTTCTGGTGGCCTCAGCAGTTCTTCTGCCAGGTCAGATCGGCGCGGACGATGCATCCAAACGGCTCGCGCGTCAGGACGCCCTGGACGAAATCATCAGCGGCACTTCAGGCACACTTCTGGGCATGTCCATCGCCTGTGCGCGCTGCCACGATCATAAGTTCGATCCGATCACTCAGCAGGATTACTACAGCTTCCAGGCGTTCTTTGCCGGAGTCGAGTATGGTGACCGTCCGCTGCGTGAGGTCGCCGACAGTGACCGTCAGCGGCAGGCAGACGAACTCCGGCCCCGCATCGGTCAGCTCGAACTGCAGCTCCGCCGGTTCGAACCCCTCGCACTCACCCGCCGCACGCTGATCATCGACGAAGAAGCCGATCCGCGCGTACAGGTGCTGCAGCCCCCCAACGGTCCCGGCGCAAACCCCGCAGGTACCAAACGCGGCTACCGCGATGATCCCGGTTCCGCCACACAACCCGGCAATCTCAGCCGTGGTCGCTACACGTGGTGGAACAACGTGCCCGGCCAGGACGTGCTCGCATGGCATCCGGGTGTGGACGGGCAATTTCAGCTGTGGCTGTCATGGGGAGCTCACGGGAGTGGAGTGCATACGCGGGACGCCCGGATTATTCTCGATCGCGACGGCAACGCCGGGACACTCGATGATCAGACGGAACTGGCCTCTGTCGACCAGTACTATCAGGCCGGCATTCGCACAGGTGAAACCGAACAAACGCCGCTCTGGTCGGGACTGCAGCCTGTCGGCACGATCACGCTCAACTCCCGGTCACGCCTGTTTCTGCGCGGCGGAAACACGGGCAGCGGAATCACGGCTGACGTGATCGTGCTGCAGGAAGCTGTGAACGCCTCTGCCCCGCAGATCGATGCTGCCGGCACCGAATCTGCAACAGCCCCGCAGCCCGCCCTGCCACAGCTCCGCGATCCCGTCAGTCCGCGCCGCAACTCCGAACTCTTCACCCCCGCCACTGTCCGTCATCTCCGCTTCGTTTGTTACGAAACCAGTAATCAGAATCAGTACCAGCCGTGCCTCGATGAACTGGAAGCCTTCGGTCCGCAACAGCCTGACCTGAATCTGGCGCTCGCCACGAACGGCGTGGTCCCGACATCCTCCGGGAACATTGCGGAAACCGGCATTCATCAGCTCAGACACATCAACGACGGACTCTACGGCAACGATCACAGCTGGATCTCAAACGAACTCGGACGCGGCTGGGTACAGCTCACCTGGCCAACCCCGGTCGTGCTGGATCGCGTCGTCTGGAGCCGCGATCGGGACGGTCGTTTTCAGGACCGACTGCCTGTGCGGTACGACGTGCAGGTGTCGCTGGATGGCGAACACTGGACAACGGTGGCAGGACATTCGGACCGTGCCCCTTTCGGTACACCCTGGAATTCACTGCTGGCGCTGCAGCGAATGGCTGCCGGCACCACAAATGCTCCTGTTGAAAAGCTCGCCGCAGACCTGCAGCAGCTCCGCGACCAGCTTGCGAAACTTGAAGCCCCGCGAATGGTGTTTGCCGGTGTCTTCAACTCGCCGCACCCCACCTATGTCCTCAGACGCGGTGATCCCGAACAGCGCCTTCAGGAAACTCGCGCGGAATTGCCCGCGCTGTTCACCACACATCAGGGGGTTGCTGCAGAGGCCGGATTGACAGACAGCACCGGCAGCTCTATCACCAGCGGCAGCGTCTCCGGCAGCAGCGTTGCGACCGGCAGTTCGTCGGCGTCTGCCGCCGCTTCCGCATTGCCATCGCTCACTGAAGACCAGTCCCGTCGGCTGCAGCTGGCCCGCTGGCTGACGGCTCCCGGGAATCCGCTGACAGCGCGAGTGCTGGTGAATCGAGTCTGGCAGCAGCATTTCGGGACCGGCATCGTGGACACTCCCAACGACTTCGGCCTCAACGGTTCGCGTCCCTCCCACCCGGAACTGCTCGACTGGCTCGCCGACGATTTCATTCGCAGCGGCTGGTCGCTCAAGTCGCTGCATCGTCGGCTGCTGCTGTCGGCGACGTGGCAGCAGTCGTCCCTGCGTCATGAAGTCGGGCAGCAGATTGATCGCGACAACCGGCTGCTCTGGCGATTCACTGCCCGGCGGATGGAGGCAGAAGCCATTCGCGACTGCGTGCTGCAGGTGAGTGGTGAGCTGAACCGGGAGCGGGGTGGACCGGGGTTCAGCTTCTTTGGATCCCGGGGAGGTCTGAATGGTTTTCCGCCGCTGGAGACGTTCACTCCGGCCGAAATGCGGCGAATGGTCTATTCGCATCGGGTGAGGATGGAAGCTGTGCCTGTGTTTGGTGCCTTTGACTGTCCGGATGCCGGTCAGTCGACGCCGCGGCGCGGCCGTTCCACTACTGCCATTCAGGCACTCAATCTGTTCAACAGTCCGTTTCTTGTGGAGCGGTCTGCGAAGTTTGCCGCGCGGATTGCAGCGGCTTACCCGGATGATCCTGCCATGCAGCTGGATGCCGCTTTTGCGTCTGCTCTTGGTCGTCGGGCATCAGCGGAAGAACACGCAGTGATGGAGGACGCAATCAAAAAACATGGTCTGGCCACAATTTCGCGTGTTCTGCTGAATTCCAATGAATTTCTCTTGATTCCCTGACAACGTCTGATCCGGACAGGGCTGCCACCACTGGAGTTTATGAATGTCCTCCACAGATCTCAGCCGCACACGGGACCTGCGTGGTTCTTCGGCACTCACGCACGCTGGCCGCAGTTTGCTGGATCGTCGTCGCTTCCTTGCTGATACGGCCGGGGCGCTGGGAAGCATCGCACTGCTGCAGCTGCTGCATCAGCAGGGGCTGCTGGCGGAAGACCAGCCTGCGTGGACGCCACAGATCGACGCTACTCAGCCCCACGCTCCACGCCAGGGACACCATACCGCAGCCGCCAGGAATGTGCTGGTGGTTTTCTGTGCGGGTGCCTGCAGTCAGCTGGAAACGTGGGATTACAAACCGGAACTGATCCGTCTGGATGGTCAGCCGATGCCCGGGGGGCCGACGGTCACATTTCAGGGTCCGGCAGGCAATCTGGCGCGTCCCCAATATCGTTTTCGGCAGCGTGGGGAATGTGGCAAGTGGGTTTCTGACATGCTTCCTCATCTGGCCGAGCTGGTCGATGAGTTTTCCTTTGTGCACACGCTGACCAGTCGCACCAACACGCACGGTCCGGCCGAAAATTTTCTTTCGACCGGCTTCGTGCAGGACGGTTTCCCCAGCATTGGTGCGTGGGTGTCGTATGCTCTGGGCACGGACAACCGCAATCTTCCGGCGTTTGTTGCCATCCCCGACCCCCGTGGCATCCCTCAGGCCAGCGTCAATAACTGGGGCCCGGGTTTTCTGCCGGCCGTCTTCCAGGGGACCGCCTTTAATTCAGATCAGCCGATCCGGCATCTGCGTCCCCCGGCAGAAATTTCAGCAACGTCCGACCAGGCCGCGCGGGAACTGCTGAAGAAAATGAACACGGACCATCTGCAGCGCTATCCGGGCGATTCAGATCTGGCCGCAAGGATTGCCAGCTACGAACTGGCGGCGCGGATGCAGACGTCAGTCCCCCTGATCAATGATCTGTCTTCTGAACCGCAGCACATCCTTTCCATGTACGGAGCCGACGATGCGGCGGACCCGATCCGTGCCGGTTATGCACGCAACTGTATTCTTGCACGACGGCTCATTGAACAGGGTGTCCGCTTCGTCCAGCTCTTCAACGGCGCCTATGCCAGCGGCGGCCATTTGCACGGGCATGGGCATGACCACGATCACCCCCATGCATGACAGCAGCCTGCTGCAACTCATGTGGCTGGCTTCGCCAGCGCTGCCCATTGGCGGTTTTTCTTATTCGGAAGGGCTGGAGGCAGCGGTTGAGTCGGCCCGTGTCACAACGGAACTTGAGGCTGCGGCCTGGCTGCTCGACCAGCTTGAACTGAACCTGGCGCGTTGCGACCTGGCGGTATTGGCCCAGGCCATTCCGGCATGGCGGGCCGCAGACGCCAGCCGCATTGCCGCCCTGAACACCTGGGTGCTGCAAACGCGCGAGAGCAGCGAACTGCGCGCGCAGACCGAGCAAATGGGCCGATCCCTGCTGGAATGGCTGCGCAACCACACCACTGCTGCCCCGGCGCAAATCGGGCTGCTGGCTGAACTGCAGCCCACCTACCCGCTGGCCTTTGCGCTGGCGGCGAGTGCCACCGGCGCGCCGGAGCGCGAGTGCCTGCTGGCCTACGCCTTTGGCTGGGCCGAGAACATGGTGCAGGCCGCGATCAAATCGGTGCCGCTGGGCCAAAGCGCCGGGCAGCGCATTCTTTCTGCCTTGACGGCCGCCATTCCCGCAGCCATCGAGCACGCGCTAGCGGTGCCAGACGACGCGCGTCAGGCTTTTTCACCAATGCTGGCCATTCTGAGCGCCCGGCATGAAGTCCAGTATTCACGCCTTTTCCGTTCGTAATTGCACATGAAAATAACCAACTCGGGCCGTCATTGCGAGGAGCAAAGCGACGCGGCAATCT
>CAZLOQ010000094.1:22478-22888 GCA_964561125.1 uncultured Chitinophaga sp.
CGACATCTACACCAAGGAAGACCAGCGCCTGCTGACCGTGAGCGGCGCCCTGCCCGCCGAGCGCATCATGGGGGTGGAGACCGGTGGTTGCCCGCACACCGCCATCCGTGAAGACGCGTCGATCAACCTGGAAGCCATCGACCGCATGCTGGTGGATTTTCCGGATGCCGACATTGTGTTCATCGAGAGCGGCGGCGACAACCTGGCCGCCACCTTCAGCCCCGAATTGTCCGACCTGACAATCTATGTGATCGATGTGGCGGCAGGCGAAAAAATCCCGCGCAAGGGCGGCCCCGGCATCACGAAAAGTGACTTGTTCGTCATCAACAAAACCGACCTGGCCCCTTACGTGGGCGCCAACCTGGATGTGATGCACGCGGACACTACCCGCATGCGCAGCACGCCCAAGG
>CAZLOQ010000095.1:0-22856 GCA_964561125.1 uncultured Chitinophaga sp.
GCCGTTCCGCTGTAAGTGGAGACCCACGCCCGCCGCCGCACACACGAGGTCACATTGAACGCGCAGCGTTCGGCTGAGAACTGCCCTTGCAGGGCGAAGCTGCCGGGGGCGGCGTGTCGTGGCATTTCATGCCAGGCTGATGGACCTGGCCTTACAGGCCGCAAACACACATGCGTCTGCAGGTGCCATGCACCTGGCCCAGCATCGCGCTGTCCAGCTGGTTCAATGGGAATTGTCCGCTTCCTGCGGTGAGGGTTCGAACCAGCGGTAGATGGCGGGCAGCACGAGCAGTGTGAGGATGGTGCATGTGATGAGGCCTCCGATCACAACAGTCGCGAGTGGTCTCTGGACTTCGGCGCCGGCACTTCCTGAGACAGCCATGGGAATGAAGCCGAGAGCGCCGCAGGAGGCGGTCATGAGGACGGGGCGGAGACGATCGAGGGCGCCGTTAATCACGGCTGATCGCTGGTCGTGACCATGCAGCCGGAGGTGCCGCACGTGTTCGATGAGCACCACACCGTTCATGACGGCGATACCAAACAGTGCGATGAAGCCGACGCCGGCAGAAATTGAGAACGGCATATCGCGCAGCCAGAGAGCGAAGATACCGCCGGTGGCAGCGATGGGTACGTTGAGATAGATCAGCAGTGTCAGACTGACGGAATTAAAGGTGACATACAGCAATGAGAAGATGAGAAACAGCGCGACGGGGACGGCGATCATGAGTCGCTGATTGGCGCGCTGCAGGTTCTGGAACTGGCCGCCCCATTCGAGTGAATAGCCGGCGGGCAGCTGCACTTCGCTTTCAACGACGGCCTGGGCTTCATTCACGAACCCTGCGAGATCTCTGCCGCGGACATTGCACTGAATGAGCAGTCGGCGACGAATGGAATGACGGCTGATTTCCGACGGGCCGTCTTCGAGGAAGATGTCTGCCAGCTGGGAGATGGGAATCTGGCGACCGCGCGGATCATCAATTCTGAGCTGACGCAGTTTTTCAATATCGCGGCGCCAGTCGGGTGACAGCCGCACCTGCAGCGGGAACCGCCGCTGTCCTTCAAACACCTCGCCAACCGTCTGTCCCCCGACAACGCTTACGGCATCAAGAATATCACGGCTGTTGATGCCATAGCGAGCGATCTGATCGCGGCGGATAACGATTCGCAGGTAGGGCAGTCCGGCAATCTGCTGGGCCTGAACATCGGCGCTTCCGGGAACACGGCTGAGTGCGCGGACAATTCTGTCGCCTTCGGTTTTGAGTGTTGTGAGGTCGTCGCCGTAGAGGCTGAGTCCCACGTCCGAACGCACTCCGGCGACCAGTTCCTGCACTCGCAGTTCGATGGGCTGAGTGAAGCTGTAGACATTGCCCGGGACATCACGTTCCAGCGCGGCCTGCATCTGTTCCACGAGTACTGTTTTTTCGATCTGTTCGGGCCATTCGCTGACCGGCTTCATGCGAATGAGTACGTCTGTCTGGTGCACGCCCATCGGGTCATTGGCGATTTCCGGACGTCCGGTTTTGGAGACGACGCTTTCGACCTGTGGAAACTTCAGGAGCACGCGTTCCATTGCTTTGGTCATTTCCACCGACGTTTCGAGCGACACACTGGGAAGTCGGGCGGCCTGTACGGCAAGATCACCTTCGTCCAGTTTCGGAACGAACTCCAGTCCGAAGCCGGCCGCAACCCAGACACTGAAGGCGAACACCAGCAGAGCAGTTCCGAGCATGGGCGCGGGAAATCGCATGCTGAAGTGCAGCAGCGGTGAGTAGGCCTTTTTCAGGCCTCGAACCAGCCATGTTTCGCTGGCACTTACGCGCCTTGCAAGAAAGAGTGAAGCCATGACGGGCATGACGGTGACCGACAGCACGAGTGCCGCGGACAGTGCGGACATGAACGTGAAGGCCATGGGTTTGAACATTTTGCCTTCCACGCCTTCGAGGCTGAGGATGGGCAGGAAGACGATGATCACGATCAGTCCGGCGAAGAGAATGGGTGTGCCCACCTCGATCGCGGATTCACGGAATTTTTCCCGCGGTACCGTTTGTTTTCCGGTTTCCCGCTGGTATTGCGCAGCAGCGCGCACGGCGTTCTCGATCATCACCACGGCGCCGTCCACGATCACACCGAAGTCCACTGCACCCAGACTCATCAGATTGGCTGAAACGCCTCCCAGCCGCATGGCAATCAGAGCACTCATGGCGGACAGCGGAATGGCCGCGGCGACAATCAGTCCGGCGCGGACATTACCCAGCAGCAGAAACAGCGTCACGATCACCAGAAATACTCCGACGCCGATATTCTCGGCAATCGTGTGGATTGTCTTAGCCACCAGCTCGGTGCGGTCATAGAAGGTGTCGATGTACACGCCTTCAGGGAGTGTTTTCTGAATGGCGGCAATCTTTTCCTTTACGTCGGCGACGACCTGGCGGGAATTGCCGCCCATGAGCATCATCACCATGCCAGTCACCGCCTCACGATCTCCGTCGCGTGTCACGGCCCCCTGACGCAGCATCGGGGCGAATCGCACGAGTGCCACATCGGCGACGCGAATCGGTGTGCCATCGCTGCGACTGTCGAGGACGATATTGGCGATATCCTCGAGACTGCTTACCAGTCCCTCGCCCCGAATCAACCGCTGTTCAGCACCGTGTGTGATATAGCCACCGCCGGCATTGCCGTTGTTTTCCCCGATCGCCGTGAACACCTGTGAGAGCGATATGCCGAAGTTCAGGAGCTTGTCCGGGTCCACCTGAACTTCGTAGGTCCTGAGTTCACCGCCGAAGGTGTTGACTTCGATGACTCCGGGAACGCTTCGAAGCTGGAATGCAATCTGCCAGTCGAGGATGGTCCGCAGTTCCATCAGGCTCATGCTGGTTCCAGGTTTCGTCCGCACCTCGAACTGATAAATCTCACTCATCCCTGTGGCGATCGGGCCCATCTGTGGTTCGCCCATTCCGGGAGGAATATTCTCGCGGGCCTGCTGAAGACGTTCGCCAACGAGGTTCCGAGCCCAGTAAATGTCCGTGCCCTCTTCGAACGCCACCGTCACGGCCGACAGACCAATGCGGCTGATGGAGCGGATTTCGCTGACTTTGGGGAGTCCGCTGAGCGCGTTTTCGACCGGGAATGTGATGAATTGTTCGACTTCCACCGGCCCGAGGGACGGGCTTGTGGTGAGCACCTGCACCTGGACGTTGGTCAGATCGGGCACAGCATCCAGCGGGAGCGACATGGCGGCCAGGACGCCTGCTCCCAGAAGCACCACTGCCAGCAGCATCACAATGAAACGATTATTGAGCGACCAGGTAATCAGAACTGCAACCACGGGAATCTCCGGACTCGAAAAAAGAATGTCGGTCACTCGCTACTCAGCCAGCAGTTCAGCAAGCATCTGTGATTTGAGGGCGAATCCGCCCCGAGTGACCACCGATTCGCCAGCCCGCAGACCGGAGAGAATCTCAGCCCATTTCTCTGTGCGTCGTCCGGCGTGCACATCACGACGCTCGAAGCGATCCCCGCCTGTGTGCACAAAAACAAACGAAACGCCTTCGTGATCCATCACACAGGTGTCCGGTACCTGTACAACATCCACCGTGGCTGTGTCCGGAAATGAGACCTTTAAGAACATACCAGGCTTGAGCAGTCCGTCGGTGTTTCGAGCGAGGGCGCGCATGGAAACGGTCCGGCTGGCCTCATCCACCACATCACCCGTGTAGAAGACCTTCGCTGTAAATGTCCTGCCCGGCCACGCGCTGGCCTGCATTGTGATCTCCTGCCCCTCCAGATTGGGCAGCAGTGACAGGTGCTCCTCATAAATGTCCGCCGATACCCAGACTGAAGACAGGTCGGCAATTCCAAGCACCTGTCGCTGCGGGCCGACACTTTCCATGAGTACTGCATCCTTGGAAATCACTGTGCCGTCGAAGGGCGCGTGGATCGGATAGTGGGCCACGGTTTTTCCCTGTGCGGCCGGATCAATCTGCCGCAGCTGGTCATCGGAGAATCCGAGGATTCGCAGGTTGGTCTCGTCGATTGCCACACTGGTCTGCAACTCTTTCACGGACTGTGTGGAAACAATCGCACTTTGCTTTGCTTCGATCTGAATCTGTTCCACAACGGACTGCAGGGTGGCCCGGGCGGCCTTCCATTCCGATTCGGCTTCCAGCAGCTGGCGACCGGGGACTACGCCGTCCTTTGAGAGCGGACTGAGCCGCTGCAGGTGCTTTTCCGTGCGATAATTCTGGATGTAGGCGTTGAGCAGCTGTTCGCGATAATCGCCCAGAGGACGATCTTTGAGCTGTTTTTCAATTTCCTCGATGTCGGCCCCTTCGCGGATCAGAGCCAGCAGGCGGCTGGTGTTCTCTGCCACTGCCTGAATCCATTCGTCCTTCGTTCGCGCGAAATCCAGCTGCAGCCGCGATTGAAACAGTTTGAGCTTCAGCAGGCCGACTTCGCGGCTTTGCACGACCAGAAGCAGATCGCCCTGTTTGACCTTCTGGCCAAACCGCACATGCACTTCCTCGACCCGACCTTCCACCAGCGGATACATGTGGGTGACGGATTCTTCGTTGATCATGACCTTCCCGGTGAGTTCGATTTTCTGCACAAACGGAGCTGACTTTGCGGGCTCCATCCGGATCCCGGCTGCCGTCCACGAATTTTTTGGGAACACCACTTCGGTGCTGGCCTCTGCGGCGGCGAGCGATGCCTGCGACGTTTCTGCCGACGACTCATCAGCACCCGAAACCGCCTTCCGGGCAGGGCTCGCGGTCGATTGAGCGGCGGCGACGACGGGAGCATTGCTGGTGACCGACCCGACCTGTGCCAGGGCCACCACCGCTGCCACGAACACTCCTGAGACCATCACAAAACGCGGCAGACTTCCGGACATGAAGGAACGCGGGCCGACAGACATGGCAACTCTCCTGAGAACGCACACAGCTATGAATCCAGGGCCGCGGATCAGCAGCAGATCGCGACGGCATGAGGGCGGGTCGGGGGGCGGGCGACAGCAGACCGTTAGAGGCGGGCCACGCAGAACCGAACCGGGAGAGACAGCGCAGCAGCGAACTGCGAGTGGAAGCCGGAGGGCATCGCTGTTAAGTCAGCAGCGGACGTCGCGCGGACGAAGGATGTGCTGAGGCGGGCAGAGGTGAGGTCCAGCGACGTCACGGAGGGCACCGGCCAGCCGGAGCCCGGCTGCAGCGAGTTCAAATGGCTGGCACAAACAGCGTCTTCCGGCATACCGAAATGCGTGTGCCAGTCGTGGTCACAGGGGCAGGGCTGTTCGGATGAGTTGTGCCGGGTGTGCAGATGCAGTGCCAGTTGCAGGCGTTCGACGGAGGATTGATGACGGGGGGCGAGCGTGGCGTCTGCGTGCACATGACAACAGGGGGCTGCAGCCTGCCAGATCAACAGCAACACAAGCCAGCGGCGCAGCACCTGCCCGGGCATTGAGGATGCCGAAGGGGGAACGAGACTGGGCGAGGCTGAAGTCATAGAGAAACCAATGGTTTCTTTGTGGGTTTTTCAATAGTCAGAGTAGCGAGGCCCGCGAGTGAAAGTCAAGTACTTCCAGGAGAATTCGGCGGGTGACTCGGGCAAATTCAGCTGCGATTGAGCAGTTGCTCGATCTGCCTGACTTCTTCGGCAGTTGCAGGGGAGTTTTCGTAGAGATCAAGTGCCGCCTTAAGCTGCTGGCGGGTTGCCGCGTCGGGTGTCCCGTGAGGATGCTGCTCAAGGATGTTCCTGATCAGCTGCTGCAGAAATCGGGCACCGCCATTTTGGGTTTGCGACTGCCGCCAGTCCTCCAGCGTCTTTTTGAGGAAGGGTTCCAGGTATCCCTGCGGCCGAACAGTGGGGAGCAGGACGAGGATGGCGGCGAGTTCTTTTTCGGCGGCGACCGATTCGCCGCGGCGGTGTCGTTCAAAGGCGCGGCGGATGAGTCTCTGCATTTCGTCGTCTTCCGTCGCCCCGCGTCTGCGGTCGGGCTGAAGCGAGCGTGTGAATTCGTAATCGTCGACCTGCCGGATCCAGCTGCGGAGGAGTTCCTGTTGATCGGCCGCAGTTTGTCTGGCCAGGAGTGGAAGCAGATATTCGTCGCGGGCCTTGATCCAGCCTGGGCCGGCGGGTTGATCGAGCAGGCTGGCGGCGGACTGGAGCAGCTGCTCGTCACCGCGTCTTGACCGCTGGACCATCCAGACGGCGGCGGCGATGAGCAGTCCCAGCAGCGCGACAAGCACGTAGACGTTGTCGAAGAAGGCAGTGACGGATGTAAAGCGAGGGCTTGAGGACTGTGCTGCGGTGGTGTTTCGCGGGAGCATTGCAGCGTTCGCCGGGAGGGGCGTTTCCATGAGGGGCGAGTCGCTTTCGGCCGGAGCGGACGCAGGGCGCAGCGGCGTTTCTGATTCCTGCAGTTCTTCAGCCTGTTCGGTTCGCGCGCGGATCTGTTCCAGCCTGCGGATGACAACGAGTGCATCTGGGGGGCGTTTGGAGGGATCTTTTTCGAGCAGCTGACAGACCAGTTCATCCAGCAGTGCGGGGATGGCCGGGACAAACCGTGCGGGGCGATCGAACTGACCGAACTGGTGTTTCTGCAGGATTTCTCCGGTTGTGCCGCCACTGAACGGCGGCCGGCCGGTGAGCATTGCGTAGAGCACAGCGCCAAGCGAATACAGATCGCTGCGGGGAGTCGCGCGCTGGCCGCGCGCCTGTTCAGGAGACATGTATTCGGCTGTTCCCACGATGCTGCCTGTCTGGGTCAGTCGTGTGGCTGCGAACAAACTGGCCACACCGAAGTCAGCCAGCTTCAGCGTGCGATCGCTGGTGAGCATCAGATTGCTGGGTTTGAGATCCCGGTGGATGACACCTGCTGCATGGGCGGCTTTGAGAGCCATGGCGGCCTGCAGTGCCAGTTCCAGCACTTCGCGCCACGGCAGTCGTCGCCGGGAATGGATTTCAGCCGTGAGCGTCGGGCCGTCCACATATTCCATGGCGTAGTACAGACTGCCATCTGCCGCGATTCCATCCTCATAGAGGGCGACTACGTGGCGGCTGGAGAGTTGTCGCAGCACCTGAATCTCACGGCTGAACCGCTCTGCAAAGCCTTCTTCCCGCGCGATCGACGCGGGCAGAACCTTCACCGCGGCCTGAATGCCGGTGACTGAATGTACGCCGAGGTAGACGTTGCCCATACCGCCGGCCCCGAGGCGACGTTCAATACGAAAGGGGCCGACCTCCTCTGGATGCATCACAGATCTTTCCTTCGACGTTCGTGTCCAGGGGCAAACCCGGGTAACGGTCCGACATTCTGCACTCAAGCAGCGTTTCAGGGAACGCGTTGAGTTTTGCCGGATCGGGGGCGGTTTGACAAGACCAGGAGGAATGTTGCAGGAATGCAGCAGATGCAGCCAGTGGCAACAGGGATCACGGGGCGTGTGTTACAGCCGCAACATTGTAAACAGCGCTTTGTTCAGGGGATTCCTGCATAGACGTCTGCTGGACTTTCCGGCCTGCAGCGGATCCCCCGGGATGCAGCCCGCATGAAACTTCGGGCTGCTGAATTCGTTGTGCGGCCACCACCAACCGCTACGCGTCACGGCCCATTATGAAGCCCGCGGCGCGGGAAACCTGCATCGCCGTATCGGGTTTTTCGATCCCCTGAACACTCTGTGATTTTTTGTGGCCTGTCGGAAATCCGGCGCGGCGATTGCGTTTTGTCCAGTCGGCCTGGCTGCAGACCCGCGTGGGACCTGCAGTCTGTTCCATGGCATTCGGCTGTGGCAGGTCCCGTGGCTTTTTTTCAACAGGTTCAGGGGGGGCATCATGTCTGACAACGTTTCACGTCGAACCATTCTGCAGCAGGCTGCGGGACTTGCTGCGGCAGCCGCCGGCGGCCTCGCTGCCGCTAAAGACAAAGACCGCGGCCGGTCTGAGAAAGACCGCTATCGTCCGGCACCTGTCAAGTCACCGGCAGTGCCGACAAAGCCAGCCTATCCGTTCGGTTATGCTCCGTTCACGCAGAAGTGTCCTATCCCGCGTGTGCTTCCGCCTAAAGCCATCGGCCGGGAACCATGGAAAGTGGGGGCTGTTCATCACGGAGTTGCCCCGGAGTATACGGATCGTCGCTGTGCGGACGCACCGGACATCAAGTGGCATGAATGTTATCCCGCACAGTTCTACGAGCTGCGCTGCAAAGTGTCGCTCCACGAGTACCTGCCAGGCGTGAAGACTCCGGTGTATGGGTACGGAGGCCTGATTCCCGGCCCCACGATTCGCACGGTTGTGGGACAGCCCTGCGTGATTCGCGTCTGGAATGATCTGGATCTGGAAACGGCCTGTCACTTCCACGGCAGCCATCTGCCCTCACATGCCGCGGGGGCTCCGAATCAATACGTGCTGCCCGGACGCGCAAGGGATTACTTCCTGCCGTGCACCGTGCCCATGGCTGATGGTCGCCCGGATTATTCCGAAAGCCCGTCCACCATGTGGTACCATGACCGTGCACTGGGAGTGGCTGGTGCCAATAACTATTACGGACTGTCCGGATTCTGTCTCTCGATGGACGATCTGGAATACGATCTGGTCAAACGCAACGTGCTGCCGCCAGCAAAATATGATGTGCCGCTGTGTCTGCAGGACCGCTGCCTGAATCCGGACGGCAGCCTGTGCTACCTCCCCGGACATGCTTCAGGCAACCTCGGTAACCTTTATGCCGTAAACGGCAAGGTACAGCCGGTGCTGGCTGTCGAACGCCGCAAATATCGCTTCCGTCTGCTCAATTCCTGCAATACCCGCTACCTGCGGCTCAAGCTGCACAACAATATGAAGCTGATCTGCCTGGGTAAGGATTCGTGGCTGTACGACAGAGCCGTTGAGGAAGACTACGTGGTTCTGTGCCCCGGTGAGCGGGCGGATATCGTGATTGACTTCACGGACTGTGAGAAGGAGGTTTACCTGTGCAATTTCGTCCAGCACATCACGGGCTGCAACCCCTCCGGAAAGCCTCGAACCGGTGACCAGCATGGCAGGGACGAAAAGGATGGCAGAGACGACCAGTACGGCAAAGGCCGGGACAAGGAGCATGACGGTGGTGATCGCGACAGGGACGACGACGATCGCCGGTATTCGGCCCCGGGACAGTCAGCAGACGGCTGCGTGCCATGGCTCAAGTTTGTCGTGGCAGGTCCGAAGCAGCGTGACTGTGCGACTGTGAAGCATGGCGACTATCTGAGGCCGCATCGTCGGCTGAATCCGGCGGCCTGCGAGACCACTCGTTACTTTGATATTGAATCAGCCGGCAGCGGTTACCGGGTGAATCGTCGTCCGTGGGAACCGGCAGCCTGCCATGAATCGCCGAAAATCGGCACACTGGAACGCTGGGTGTATCGGAACAAAACGTCCGACGCCTGTCCGATCCATCTGCCGGGCGGTTCCTGTCAGATCAGCCGCATCAACGGCAAAGCTCCGTACCGCACTCAGTCGCAGAAATGCGATACCGTAACGGTTTACGGCGGGGAGGAAGTGGAGATTCTGAAGCACTTCAACACGTTTGCGGGAACATACACGGCGCACTGCTCAAGCGTCGAATATGACTATCGCCGGGGAATGCTGAACTATCGCACGCTGCCGAAGCCGGTGAAGTAATCAGAAAGTTCCGCCATTCATCCACTCCGACGCATCGCAGTGAGCGCCCACGGCTTCTGCGATGCGGTTTCTATTTCCCGGGGCGAGGTGCCGGCTGGCATCGTGCCGAGCTGTGACGGGCTCTGACAAGCTGGCTTATTCAGCGGTGTGGAGTCGTTTTCTGAGGTAATCGGCGCGGGCGAGGTTGCGGCGGTCGGTTTCAAGGACTTCGCCGTGGAGTTTCTGGAGGTGGGCGGGCTGAGTATGAATGAACAGTTCGTTGATTGTCGATGCGGGAATGGCAGGAATCAGTTCCAGTCGGGCGCCCATACGAACGAGTGAGAGCCAGTGCATGGTTTCTTCGGAGCTGATTGTACGGGCGCTGGTGAGGGTTCCGAAGGCCCGGGCCACCTGATCATGGATCTGACTTCGATTGTCGCGGAGCATGAGTTCACGAACGCGACGTTCCCAGTTGACAATACGAAGCACGACGTCCTGCACTTCGGTAATCAGTTCGGCTTCAGATTTGCCAAGCGTTACCTGGTTGGAGACCTGATAGAAGTCTCCCAGAGCCTGGCTGCCTTCGCCGTAGAGTCCGCGGACTGCGAGATTGATTTTCTGGGCGGCCTGATGAACTTTTTGAATTTCGCGGGTGATTCGCAGGGCAGGAAGATGCAGCATCACGCTGAGTCGGATGCCGGTGCCCACGTTGGTGGGGCAGGCTGTGAGATAGCCCAGCTGCGGATGGAACGAAAACGGAACTCGCGATTCAATGTGATCATCCAGCTGATCGCAGGCATTCCAGCAGTCATCCAGAGCGAGGCCACTGTGCAGTACCTGAATCCGCAGATGGTCTTCTTCGTTAATCATCACGCTGTGGTGTTCGCCCTCACTGACAGCCACGGCACGGGGGCCTTCAAGGCGGCATAGTTCGCGGCTGATGAGCTGACGTTCCATGAGGAACTGGGAATCGAGTGGAGAGAGGGTTTCCACATTGACGTGATGCAGGGGGCGACCGAGGAAGGGGCCGCGAAGGGCTTCCTGGAGGCGATTGACCAGTTCGTGCCGAACGTCGGCCGACGCACGCGTCATAAACGGGAAACCGGCGATGTTGCGTGCCAGCCGCACGCGACTGGAGATCACGATATCGGATTCAGGACCGTCACCACGCAGCCATTCTCCGCTGGTGACCGCAAGCCCGTCGATCCACGTCTGGTTTTGATCCGCACCCGCTGACAACGAACACCCCTTCGAAGAGAACGCCGAAAAACCGTTTGGCATGGCTGCTTGCAGGCGGGATTCTAACCGCTCTGCTTTTTTGGGTACAGTGACCCCGGGCTGGACGGTCCGGGCCGTTCAGGGCAGAGGCGGCGCATCGTGCGGAGGACTGGAAGCCGGCCGACGGACTTCCGTTTCGAGGGCCGCAATCTGATCGCGCAGGAGCGCTGCCGATTCGTAGTCTTCGGCCTCCACCGCAGCCCGCAGAGAATTTCGCAGCTGCACCAGCCGGGCCTGATCCTGAGTTCCCATCAGGGCATGACGCGGCCGTTTGCCAACATGGGTGATGTCTTCGTGGATGTTTTCAAGTAGCGGGATGAGTTCTTCGAGAAATTCGGAGTAGTCGTGGGCGCAGCCGAAGCGGCCGGATTCACGAAATTCATTGAATGTGATGCCGCATTCCGGGCAGGCTGCGACCGATTCGACCGTGGCCGAGATGAGCTCCCCGAACTTTGCCGCAAGGTCCTGGAGCACTTCTTCGGGGGTTTCCGCGGATTTTTCAAGATATTCACGGGCGCACGATTCACAGAGGTGCACGGCGACTGCCTTGCCATGGCGGATTTCTGTGATGTGCAGAGTGGCCGTTTTCGTACAGCGGCGACACTTTTTCATGGAATAATTGCCGGATTCAGGATTTGAGACAGGAGGCTGGAGTATCATCGGCTGCCAATGCAGGTTCGGCAAGGTCGGGAATGGCAATTTTCCCGTTGGCTGAGTCACAGGAATGCAGTCATGTGGGTTTTCGCACAGGTTTCCCTTCTCCGCGGCGGAATCAATACCGCCACAGTCTGCCTCTGCGCCGGCCTTTGGCTGGCCAACTCCCTGGACGGGATGGTTGCCAGCGCCCAGTCACCGGACGAGGCCGCCCCGCAGCAGCAGGATCCCGCGACCCCTGCTGACTCCGCCCTGCTCCTCTGGCACCAGGCTGTCTCGTCAGGGGATTCGGCTCGTCTGCAGGAAGCGGTGGCTGCCACCGCTCGGCTTCAACCCCTGCACCTGACCGCCACATCCCTCGAACAACTTTCAACCGCAATGGACGCGGCCACCGCACGGCTGGGCTCAGCTGACGCCGAAACCGCCCGCGTCGCCCTGCAGAATTTTCTCCCCTCAACGCTCGCCGTGCCTGCCACTCCACGCGGCTCACAATACCTCGCCGCTCTCGCACTCAGACTGGCCCGATACCAACTCCTGCAGGATCAGCCTGAGCAGGCCGGAGAATGTCTGCATGTGGCCGATGTGCTGATCGAACGCGCCGCAGCCGGACTGCCGGACGCCTCCGCCTCACGGCTGCTCCTCGCCCACTCCAGAGAGACCGCCAGACTGCTGACACTCGCCGGAACCACCGCAGATGCCCTGCAGCGGCTGGAACGTACCCGCATCCTGCTGCTGAATACTCCGGACGCAGCCACCGACCTCGCAGAACTCGCCATGATCGCTGCCCTGCTCAGCCATGTCGAACCCATCACGAAGTATCGTCTGCTCGAATCTCTGCTGCTGCCCATGGACGGCGCACGTCTGATCGTCCCTGACCCCGCATGGAAGCCGGTTGCACCCAACGCTGTGCTGCTGCAATCGCTCCCACAGCGAATTCGTGACCGCTGGTTCACAGTCCCCGCGCCGGCGAAATCGGCAGCTCCGCACGCGGCTTCCGTGTCGAATCCCCTCGGCCCGATCCTGCCACTTGCTGAACTCGTCAGAAGCGCAGTCGCCGGCAACCTCGCGGAAGATCTTGAAGCCCGTCTGAACACGCTTGTCAACGAGGGGCACGCACCAGCACTCCTTGCCAGACTCATGCTGCGGCTGGAACTCAACCGGTCGGCTGAGGCTGCTGACGACGCACTCAAACTGCTCATACGCAACCGCACTGCCGATGCCATTGAACTGCGACTGGACCAGCAGCTGCTGTGGGCTCTGCAGGAGTCCGGTCACACTCCATGGCTGCTGAATCATCCCGCGTTGGCGATGCTTTCCCCGCAAAGTTCGGCCGTGGCTGAACAGGCCCGGAGAACCACCCCAAAGCTGCTCCCTGCCAATACTCTGCTCTGGTGCGAAGATCCGGAATTCGGCCGTGATTCCGGCCCGCTCATCCGGGCTGCCGAGGTATCGAGGGATGGTCTGCTGCTGCATCAGACCACGCGCGGTTCCGCCAGCTGTCTGCTCCCATGGCCTGTGTCAGGACCGGCGACACTGTCACTGCGAACCCTGCTGGCCCCGGCAATGCAGGCCGGCACAGGCTTTGATGCGTTCGCCGTTCTTACAGCCGCCGCTTCCGAACGTTCTCTGGCTGCGGGACTGGGAAGTCAGCCGTCTGTATCAAGAGCCGGCCGCTTTCAGCAGCCCGGAGAATTCGGCTGGCAGTCCGTTCGTGTGCAGCCGGCCGATGTCCGCTTTGCCGTCAATGGACATTCTTTATGGCAGATGCCGGCGGAACCCACATCCTTTCCATGGCTGATGCTGCAGATCGATGGTTCCGGCATGGGCGCTTTCAGTGATCTGCAGCTGGCTGATGCCATGCCGGTACTCAGGGAAGTTCGGCTGTCGGCCGATGCGTCTCTGCATGGCTGGAGCGCTCACCGCTACGGTCAGCTGCTGCCGCTCAGTCGCAGAACACCAGCGGTCACTGCCGGCGCCTCCGGTACCGCCCCCACGCGCAACGCAGACTGGTTCGCCGTCGACGATACCATCAGCGGACGTTCCATCGTCGATCCGGTTGCAGCAGGCGACGCGTATCCGCTCGCGACACTCGCCTTCCTGCAATACCAGCGACCGCTGCGGCCAGGCGATGTGCTGACATGGGAATATGATTTTCAGCCGGGTGCAGACGGCGACTGTCTGACTCTCGGATCACTCGCCATCCGCGTGCGACCAGAGGGAGTCTTTCTGCATGGTGTGCCGGCCGGTCCGACTGAGTGGATCCTGTTTCCTCCGGAGCGGGAATGTCGGGCGGACCAGCGCACCTCAGAACTTCTGCCGGTGCGCTCCGGCTGGAACACCGCGAGTCTCCGGTTTGGAAGTCTTCGGGGCGTGCTGACCGTGAATGATCAGGAAGTCCTTGAACTGCCGCTCGAATCGCTCTCTGACACGCGGCCCGGGCTGTGTTACCGACGCAGCCGGCCCCCCGTCAAAGTGTGCCGCATGGTGCTCAGCGGTGACTGGCCTGAGCAGGTGTCGAACGCTCAGCTGCAGGAACTGCTGCAGGCTGAACCTTCAGGCCGGGTTGCGGAAGAGTGGCTGCAGCAGCGACGCGCCGCGGAAGTCCTTGAACAGTCGCGTTCAGGAACACTCGAAACGCGCTGGCAGCAGCTGTCCGCCTGGGTGCTGCCGTCTGCTGCTCCCGGTCAGCTGCGAACTGCAGGCAGACTCGCAGACCCTGCCGCAGACATCGCGTCAGGTCCGCGCATCGACTCACCACTGCAGGAACTCATTCGCGTGGCAATGATCACCGGCAGGCTGGAACAGCTGGAAGATCGCCTGCAGTTGCTGCCTGCAATCGGCCTCGAGGCCGTCGCAGATCGCGCTGCCGCACTCGCTCTGTGCGCCGTCATGGCTCGCCAGCCAGACGCTGGAGAACGGCTGGAAGAACTGGTCACCGTTCTGTCGGCAGGGGCAGACAGGACCTCAGACGCCCGTGGGACAGCACTTGCTCTTCCGCCGCAGAGACTTCCGCACTGCAGCGTCTGGCCACTGCTGGCAATTTGTGAAGCTGCCCTGCCGCAGCCGGAACATGCTGGTGTTTTACTGCGATTGCTGGACACGCCCCCAATGAGCAATCCGGCCGAAACAAGCGGTTCGACACTGGTTGCACAGCCTGCATGGCCAGCCCTGCAGGCTCTGACTGCCAGCCTGCGAATTCGGCTGCAGCAGACTGCAGCAGCACACGTC
The DNA here is from genome assembly GCA_964561125.1 of uncultured Chitinophaga sp. GTDB lineage: Bacteria > Planctomycetota > Planctomycetia > Planctomycetales > Planctomycetaceae > SXXK01. The sequence goes on from CAZLOQ010000095.1 coordinate 14,787, forward strand.
GGCAAAGCCTTGACAGTGGCCGACGCGAATGCCCCCGATCTGCCTCTTATCTCGCCGGCCACCCGACTCAGAACGTGGCAGCAGACCGTCCTCTCACCGGACGGCTGTGCATGTGTCGCAGCAGGACCATCAGAGTGGCTGGCGCTGACGGAGGGCAGCGTGCTGCTGGCACAGCGGTTTGCCGACGTGAGCCTGATCAGCCCGTCACCGGTTGTCGGCGACTTTGTCTTCGAGCTGCGTGTGCGGGTTGCAGCCGACGAGGATGCTGCCGCGCGGCAGCTGCCGCTCGTGGGCTTTGCCGGCGTCTGCTGGCTCCCCGCAGGCACGGACAGCGTTGTCCAGTTACCATGGCGGGAATCACTGTCGAATGCAGTGGCAGCCCGGGAAACAGTAATCCTGCCGTCCGCTGCCGAACCAGCGTCGCCAGCGGAAACCAAACCTGCATCCCGGCCGGCAGCAACACCCGCAGCAACGCCGGGAGCCGCGTCCGGCAACACTACGACGCGACGCTGGCGACTGGAACGCCGTGGCCTCGACCTGACGCTGACTCTGGACGACAGACTGGTGCTGCAGCAGACACTGACTGGTCGCGAACCACCGTGGCTGATGCTCCGCTGTGGCCGGGAACCAGGGGCAATCATCGAGGAGCTGCGTCTGGATGAAATGGGTGCGGCGACGGAGAACACCACAATCTCACTCCCGTTCACTGCGGAACTGGCAGGCTGGGATCGACCGCGCTTCTCGAGGGGCGGCGTGTTCAGGCCGGAGCGACAGGCAGAGGCGGACTGGCGGATGGATGAAGCCCGCCTCGTGGGTGCGTTTCGCAGTGAATCAGTGGGCAGCTGGCGTCCCGGACAGCTGCGTTTCATGCCGCCGCTTCCTGAACGGGGGGCAGTCAGCTGGTCGTTTCGGTATGAGCCGGGGCGGTCCATGGTGCATCCGACCGTGGGGGACCAGGTGCTGTTGCTGGAGCCCGGGGCTGGTATTCGTGTCGGAGCACTGCGGCAGATTACCGAGGACCGTGTTGAGCTTTCGGCGGCGACAGTTCAGGCGGCGAGTGTGCTGATCGAGGGATCGCGATGTGATCTGTCCACCGATGTGTGGCAGCAGGCGAGCCTTGAGATCAGCGGATCTGACATCGAGCTGCGGCTCAATGGCACTCCCGCAGCCACACTGAAACTGGCGACTCAGCAGGACCGAAGGCTGGGATTTTTTCACTGGAGTGACCAGACAGCAGCCGAAATCCGATCGTTGCAGCTGGAGTTGCGATAACGATTTCTGCGGCCATTGGTTCCGGAAGCCGCCAGGTCCGGAAGCCGTCAGTTTTCAGATGAGCAGTTCCTGAGCGGCTTCGGCGCCGTGGTCGGCAAGCGGAATCGGGCGGCCGATGTTGCTGGGATTGGTGGTCTCGGGATCCAGCCCCAGAGCGCGAACGATGGTGGCCATCAGTCCGGGGACTTTGAGCGGTTTATCGGCGATGGCGACGCCATCAGCTTCTGTGGCCCCGTATACCTGTCCGCCGCGAATCCCGGCTCCCCCCAGCACCACGCTCCAGCTGCCGGGCCAGTGATCCCGGCCGGTGTTTTCGTTGATCTGCGGAGTGCGGCCGAATTCGCCCATCCAGACCACGAGGGTGGATTCAAGAAGTCCGCGCTGGTCGAGGTCTGTCATCAGAGCAGACCAGGCCGGATCGAGCACTCCGCAGAGGTTACTGACGGCCTGGAAGTTATCGACATGGGTGTCCCAGCCAAGTCCTCCGCGTTCGTCTGAGCTGAGGGAGACTTCGACGAAGGGCACGCCACGTTCAACCAGCCTGCGTGCAAGCAGGCAGCCCTGGCCGAAAGCCGTGCGGCCGTAGGAATCCCGGACAGCCGGGGATTCCTGTTCGAGTGCAAAGGCGTCAATCCCGGCGGAGTTCATCATTCGCACGGCACGCGCGTAGGAATCGACGTGGCTCCGGCCGGGCAGATCCGGACGGGATGTGAGGAAATCCTGTTCAAATCCGGCGAGCAGTTCGAGGCGACGCTGCACCTGATCACTGGTGATGGCATCCGGGCGTCGCAGATTGCGGACCTCGAAGCGAATCTCCGCTGATTGGCCGGCCGCGTCATTGCTGTTGTCGGCATTATCGGGCGTGTCTGCGTTGTCGGCGGCTGGAGGACCTTCGGAGGCGACCACCAGAGGCGACCAGGATGGTCCGAGAAATCCCGGGCTCCAGGCGGCGGGATTCAAGGCCTGAAACGGGTTGATACTGACCCATGCCGGCAGATCACTGTCTTTCGGCTGCAGCTCTTTGCCCAGAAATGCTCCCATGGCCGGGTACTGAAGTGGTCCTGCAGGGGCATAGCCTGTGCGGAGGTTGTAGGTGGCACGGGCATGGTCGCCTTCCTTGGTGGACATGGAACGAATCACCGCCAGGTGCCGGGAAATTTCGGCGACTTTGGGGAGTGATTCGGCGATTCGCAGGCCGGGAACCCGCGTTTCAATCGACTTGACCGGTCCACCGTTTTTGTGACCTTCCTTCGGGTCGAAGGTATCGAGCTGGCTGGGACCGCCTGACATCCACAGCAGAATGCAGGCGCGCGGCGGCCTGCGACCGGTACTGGCAACGCTGGCGGCCAGCTGCGGAAGCCAACCCGACGAACAGGCGCCCAGGAGTGACAGTCCCGAAAGCAGATGCAGACGACGACGAGGCAGTTTGAACATGGCGGGCGTTCCGCAGGAGGAAGAGCCGGGGGAAATCAGTGATTCAGGAGGAATTCGGAGCTGTTGAGCAGGACCCAGAAAATGTCGCCGAACACGACAGCCTGAGCTGCCTGGTCCGGGGCCTGTCTGAGCAGTTCAAGGCAGCGTTCACGTTCGCTGGCGGTCGGTCGGCGACTGAGAGCCGCGAGGAACAATGCCTCCAGTCGTTCATCGTCATTCATCAGCGGAAACTCTGTGATGGAACGCAGCGTACGGCTGTTTTCCGGTCCGGTGGCAGCGTCGACAAATTCGCCGTTCATCATGGCGAGCGCCTGCAGGATGGTGGTTTCCTTGCGGAGCGGCGATTCGCTGCTGCCGCGGAAGAGTTCAAGGAAGCGACCGCGGGGTGTCTCGGCGGAGATCACAAAGGGATTGTCGGAACGATACGGCTGATAATAGCCGGTGGCTTCGGCGAGGCTGTCGAAGAGCTGTTCCGGGGAAAGTCCGCGGAGCGCTGCCCGGGCAAAATCTGACGCTTCTTTCTGAGATGGATGCGACTGACGACTGCTTAGCTGATACACCTCAGTCGCCGTGATCGTGCGGATCAGAAAGCGCAGATCGTACTTGTGCGCGATAAACTGGTCTGCCAGCAGCTGCAGCACCTGGGGGTGGGAAGGCGGATTCGCCTCGGAAAAATCGTCGATCGGATGTACGATTCCCTGGCCCATCAGGAGCGCCCACACCTGATTGGCGGCCATCCGGGCAAACCAGGGGTTCCCCGGAGCAGTGATCCAGTTGGCCAGCACCTGTCGCGGAACGTCCTCGGGACGCCAGTCCGGCTGCTGACCCGTAAGGAACCGGGCGGGCACGGTTCGGCCGGTTGACGGCACCATGATCGAACGCAGGGCAACGTTTTCCGGCTGCATCAGCGTCTGCAGTGGCTGATCAGCCATGGCTGGCTGCTGCAGACCGCTGTAGAATGCCGCCAGACTCCAGAATTCCTGTTGTTTCCAGCGATCGAACGGGTGATCGTGGCATTGAGCACAGTCCAGCCGCACGCCCAGAAAGGCGCGGGACGTGCCGGTGGCGAGCTCTTCAGGTTTGAAATCACGCAACTGGAAAAAAGCAGAGGGGGAACTGGCAGATTCAAGCGGCTGCCGGGGCTGAGCGGCTTCGGTCACCGGAGCAGTGATGATCTCACGGACAACCTGATCCCACGGAGTGCCCGCGGCAAATTGTGTCCAGAGCCATGCTTCAAACCCCGGCACCAGTTGTCGAGTACGAATGTCGTCCAGGGCCTCAGGAATCAGCGTGTTACGCCAGCGGATTGTGAAGTTCCGAACAAATGCAGGACCGTCAAGAAGGGTTTGAACCAACTGCTGGCGACGGTCGGGTGAATCGTCGCGGAGGAATTGACGGGCCTCAGAAACCGAAGGAATCCGGCCGGCCAGATCCAGATACACCCGACGCACGAATTCCTCGTCAGTGGACAGTTCTGCCGGCTGAACTTCAACCGCGTCCCAGTGCTCGCGGAAGAGCAGGTCGATCTGCCGGGCAGTCTGCTGTTCGGTGAGTACCGGTGTTGCATCGTCGGCAGGAATCACTGGCAGGCACAACAGGCCAAGCAGCGCCCATACAGCAGTCATATTGGAAATCCCCGCTGAGTCGGACCGGGTGGAAGACAAGATGAGAGGCAGATGTGCAGTCTGGAGTCGCACGCGGCTGCATTTTGTGTAGTGAAGGGGAAAAAATCGAGAGAAAACGGAGGAAAGATTGGGGGATTGGCCGGATGTCGGCAGGCCGGAAACCTGCCGCGACGGGTCCTGGTCTGCGTCAACTTCCCCACGGAACCGCTCCCCTGCTGGTGTTCGCCGAGGAAGACCTGTGTCGCAGCGTCCGCTCCATGAGAGTGCCTCTTCGCCGGGCAGGCTGCACTCTGAACGGGCATGCGTCGCGGCAGAATCGGCCTTTCGCTGTCTGATTTCGGCGAATTCTGCTCTTTTCAGCATCCGGCATATGGTTTGCTAAAAATGGGATCCAGTGGTGTATAGGGGTGGTTTCATATGGCATTTGACGCAGCGAGGAGTGTGGCGATGCGCAGGGCTCGAAGAGTGGGTTTCACGTTGATTGAGTTGCTGGTTGTGATTGCCATCATAGCCATCCTTGTGGCGTTGCTGCTGCCGGCCGTCCAGCAGGCTCGCGAAGCTGCCCGACGAACGCAGTGCAAGAACAATCTTAAGCAGATCGGCATCGCCCTGCACAATTATCTCGATACCCACAAAGTGTTCCCCCCTTCGCGGCTGAATGTGGGTTTCGTGGGCTGGGGTGGTGTTCCGCAGGGCGGTCCTGCACGGTACACAAATTCCAGCGGCTGGACACTGCTGCTGCCCTACATTGAACAGGCAAATCTTTATAACCAGTACAATCATAATGTCGCTGCCAGCTGGTCTTATCTTTACGGTGCCTACCAGCCGGGTGACGTCGCCGGAGATCCGAATATCAACTATCAGGTGGTCAAGACTGTCATCGCAGGGTTTCTGTGCCCCAGCGATCCGAATGACAAGTTCTATAACAGCCGTGACCAGTACTATTCTGTCAGTGCGACCAATCCTGGCGGAGCGCGGACGAATTACGACTTCAACGCGTGGTACGGAGAGTATTATTATCAGCATTACACCAATCGTTACCTCGATCCTGCACAGCGACCGATGTTCTCCACCAGCTGGTCCTCTGACCTCGCTGCAGTTCGCGACGGCACCAGCAACACTGCGATGGTGACCGAAACAATCCGCGATGTCTGGAACGGGGTGCCGCCTGCCTGGGGCCACGCTCATCACGTGGGGATTGGCATCGACCTGTCGTGGTACCCGATCAACACGTGGGTTTATGGTCCGAACGATCCGGCCTACCTGTACATGCGAAAACCCGGCCGACTGGCCAACTGGGCATCAGCCGGCAGTCTGCATACCGGGGGCTGTCAGGTTGTACTTGCAGACGGTTCCGTGCGTTTCCTTTCCGAAAACATGGACGTTACCACCCGCACCAACCTTCATCGACAGGCCGACGGACAGGTGCTCGGCGAATACTGACGTGCAGTCTGCAGGTGTCCCTGAGGTTTTAACGTGACTGGAGAGTTTGGAATGGTCAGTCGTGGCAGCGTGGTGCTGTGTGTTCTGGGTCTGCTTTCAAGCGCTGTCGTCACGGGTTGTGGCAGCGGCGGTCCTCAGAAGGTGATTCCTGAGAAAGCTGTCCCTGTGACGGGCACAGTGACTCTGGACGGGAAACCGCTGGACAATGCACGGGTGACCTTTTATCCGTCTTCCTCTGCTCAGGGAGACGGATCGTCCGGCACAACGGATTCAGCCGGAAAGTACGAGCTCCAGTCCGTGTTCGGTTCCGAAGTGGTGGTCGGGGCGGCACCGGGAAAGTACAAGGTCGTGATCAGTCGCATGGTCCGCCCTGACGGAAGTCCGATGCCCCCCGATTCCCAGGAACCGCCGATCATGAGCGGTGCGAGGGAAGGAATTGCTTTGAAGTATTCGGGATTCAGTACGACGGAACTGACCGCCAACGTGGCCAGCTCCGGAGGCACCTTCGACTTTGCACTCAAGTCCGGCGGTGCGGCCGGCATCCCGTGAATTAATACGGTCGGGCGTCTTCCGCGCCTGGCTGTATCTCGCGCGGCGCGAAGGGGACTTCACGCGAAGTGTGTCCCCCACGTCCCCCTCCCACGCCCCGTGTGTGTCGTGCAGAGTCAATTGCGGCCATGGTCGCGAGCATGAGCGAGGCTGTCGACAGGCGAGTTCCCTGTCCGCAGTACGCTCCGGAAAATGCCTGAACGGTTTCAACCCTCCGCTTGAGTTGTTCAGCGCCATGTCAGGACTGCTGTTCCGTCTTCAAGCGACGCTGTGGCTGCCCAGTTAAGACCGGCCACGCAAGCCCCGCAAAGCTCTTTGAATGAAGGGGACAGGTGCATGACACCTTTTGATGGTCGGAAGTCAATGGTGTCGTGGGAAGTCGAAGGTTGCGTGCAAGAGCTCTGCTGTGCTTACGGCCTGTAAGGCCAGGTCCATCAGCCTGGCATGAAATGCCAGGTCAGGTGGCCCTCGGCAGCGTCGCCCTGCAAGGGCAGTTCTCAGCCGAACGCGGCGTGTTCGGTGTGACCCGGGTGTGCGGCAGCGGGCTTTGCGAGGCGGGTGATTTGGCGGGGGCTCGCGGTTTCCGGGGTGAACCCTGAGGACTTTGGACGCACCCTGGCACGATTGCGTTGCGCTGCCTCCACTCCTCTGTGTTCCTCTGTGCCTCTGTGTTTCAAAACCCATCCGTCCTCTACGTGGGCGTTGGAGGGTCGTTGCCGGGGCCGCATTTGAGTGCTGCCCTTACAGGGCGGGTGATTTGGCGAGTGCCCGCACTTTTCGGCATGAACCCCGACGACATCCGCAGAGCTCTCCGCAAGCGACACCTCCAAACGCTTCGAAAGTCAGCGTTGGTTGAGCCGACCACGAGAGTTCAGATGCATCGACTGGAGAATGTCGACATCGTCCTGAAGTTGTCTGCTGACCGCTCCGTCCTCCGCACGTGAGCCGGCAGCGAGCCCGCGCACCTGCGCCCGCGAGAAGTTTGCATTCCCGGACATCGGGAGCCCGATCTTCAGGAACTCTCAGGGGACACCCGAAGACCCTGCCCTGAACCCGATCGGGAAAAATCAGCTTGAATTGTTTGATCTCACATCATATTTTACCGAACAGGAATTTTGGCGATCTGAGTGGCCTTGAGTGCTGAAGATATCCCGATCGGGACAATTTCATGAAGATTTCTGATACGGTGCAACTCGGACAGCGGGTTCGTGAGCGTCGCAGGGAGGCAGGGCTGACGTTGAATGAGGCTGCCGGGGGTCGGTGTGCGATTCCTGTCTGCACTGGAGCGGGGGAAGGAGACCGTGCGTCTCGGGATGGCGCTCAGGATCCTCCAGCTGCTGGGGCTGGAGCTGTCCGTCAGGACTGGCGATCACGCGTGATGGATGTCAGCTTCAGGCACACCTGAGCGCACTTTTCCGGCAGCAGGATTGCGGCTGTGGAATTCGTCGATTCCAGCAGTGCTGCCATGACGCAGGTTCCTGACGGCGTAAGTGATTCAAAGACCACCCGAAGCAGAGTTGCCGCTGTGTCCCGAAACTTGACAGCCCAGGACAGCACTCCCATGGGCTCACAACAGAATGACGACCACCCCGCGTCGGCTCGTTTCAAACGAAAACGACGACGCCAGCAATCGCACCGGGCGCACCAATTCTGCCGCCCCACAGCACGGTCGCCTGAGGCCACGGGGACAGACCCAATCCTGTTCGGCACAAACATTGCTGGTGGGCGGCGGATTTTGAGATCAAAA
>CAZLOQ010000096.1:0-13069 GCA_964561125.1 uncultured Chitinophaga sp.
AGAGACCACATTCCAGTCTTTGCAGGATCAAAAGCACGATCGTCGGTGCCTGCGTGCAGTCTTGCTTGGCGTCCCCACGCCTTTACTCGTCGAAGACCGTCGTAAATCCGGCAGGCCGAACAACTAAACCTGAAGTGACCGAGCCCTGGAAAAAGTCTTTTCTTTCTCGTTGGTTTCGGAACACTCACGTGCGGCTTCGCTTTGCCGCGCATCCATTCACCCATTCTGGCAGGAGGAATTGGGATTTCGGCACGCGGCCTAGATACTGTGCCGCACCGCCTGAGAACGCCGGGGCAGAACGAGAAGTAGATTAAGGACGTGGCATTGGGTTTTCGCCGTTTCACGAAAAGCAGCTGGCATGGGGCACACGCCTGTCGGGGTCTAGTGTCCCTCGTGAGGTGGTTTTGTCCGTCGCGGAAGACTCAGCGTCACAACATTTTTTTTTGCCTGCTCGCTACACGATGCCGCCGCTGTAGAAGTCGGCGGAATCTGTCGGGAACGCAGCGTCTCTGCGAGCAACTTCTTCCAGCGGCAGACGGGCTCGACGGAAACCCCACACTCTTTGCCGCCTCCAGCGTCCGTCAGCCCAGAGGACGGCAGCCAACTGATCCGCTCACGCCAGACCTGTTCCAACGCCACCATCAGACACCTCGCCAAAGGGAATCGGGAAACCGGAAGACATGGGCATCCAGAATACAGACCCCGATAGGGATGGACTCATTGGACGCTCACACACGGGTGGCGGTGCCTGCCTCAGCGAAAGTGGCGGCAATGAAAAAATGAAAAGGGCCGCTTCATCGTATCCGATTCAGTCACAACCATCGCATCTATCCCGGCCAGTGATTTGCAAATACACTTGCTAACTTGTGGTACATTTCTTTTCAAGTTAGAAGTGAAAGCACTCGGGACACTTCCGCTGCTGCGTGCGTGATGTCTTCCAGGGTCGTAAATCGCCCGATCCCGAAGCGAAAGCTTGAACGCGCCAGGTCATAACCAATCCCCATCGCAGTCAGGACATGACTTGGTTCAGGACTGCCAGCCGTACACGCTGCCCCCTGGCTGATCGCTACATCCCGGAGTGCGAATAAAAATTCATCTCCATTCACCTGAGGAAAACCTACCGATAACAAACCCGGAAGACCATCTGAAGGTTGACCATGTACCACAAGGCAGGGGCAAACAACTAACAGCCTGGAAAGCAGCTCCTGCCGAAGTGATCGCAAACGCTCCGGTTCACTCTTCAAATTCGCAATCGCCAATTCAGCAGCAGCACCGAAACCGACGATGCTTGGCACCGCGAGCGTACCCGGCCGGACGCCAGATTCCTGGCCACCGCCAAATGCCAGTGGCCTGATCAGCTCCGACTGGCGTTGGTCTCGGATCACCAGCGCGCCCACGCCTTTGGGACCATAGGCCTTGTGAGCCGATAAACTCAGGAGGTCTGCGTTCCATTGGCCAACATCCACAGGGATGCGGCCGAGGGCCTGGGCCGCGTCGCAGTGGAACAAAACGCCGCGACGATCGCACACTTCTCCGATTCGTTCGATCGGCTGGATGGTCCCCACCTCATTATTTGCGGCCATGATACTCACGAGCGCCGTCTCCGGCGTGATTGCGTCATCCACGGCGCGCCAGTCGACACAGCCGTTTTTGTCCGGACGTAAGAACGTAACATGCCATCCAGCAGCTTCAAGAGTGCGGCATGGCTCAATCACTGCTTTGTGCTCGATGGCCGAGGTAACAATATGGCCCGGTACTGACTGACGTGCCCCGCATGCGCCAAGGATTGCGAGGTTATTGCTTTCGGTCGCTCCGCTTGTGAATACGACGGACGATGGCTCCGCTCCAACGGCTGCCGCAATCTGAGAACGCGCCTTTTCAACGGCCCGGGCGGCTTTGCTACCAGCGTAATGATGCTGATTAGACGGATTCCCAAAAATCTCCGTGAAGTATGGGCACATTTGCTCAAACACTAACGGATCGACAGGGGTTGTTGAATTGTTGTCGAGGTAGACCGTTTTATTCATGTGATGCACCCACTCATGGGCGTTCTCTCACGCTCTAAAAGGCATCGTATTAATGGACTTAAAATCATACGCATCACGCGATTCAACATCCCGTGGCAGTGGGCACAGATTATTGCCGAATCATTCAATTGTATTCTCCGCTGAAGCGCGAACTGGAATAGAGGAGCAATGTGATGGCGTTTAGAGAATACCCTGGCCAGTTCGCCATAAATCGCAGGAAAGTCGAAGCCAGATACTTCACAGGCACGTCGGCCAGCCAGGTAGACTACCGACTCAATCTTCGCAGATACTGGCGCGCGGCTCTTTTCGCGACCAGGATGCTGGCGGGTAAGCAACACAGTCGTCCACTGGGAAAGACATCTTCATCGTCCATTATTTCGACAGGATCTCTAACAGTCCTGGTGCATGATGCAGCTTCGATTGGCTGGACCGTTCGGATTAGGAGGTCAGGTTGGTCGATGAAGTCTGCCCACACGGCTGCATGCACCGGATTGTTTCTGGATAGCCCTCCTCGGAAATGAAAGGAAGCAACGCCAAAGAGATTCCCGGGGACCATCGAGATATCGTTCGCATTGTGAAAATGATCATCATGCGAGGCGGGGGTATGAGGAGGGAGACGATTCAGCGGGTGGCTGAGCCGCACAACCTCTTTGTGTGGGGGAGGCAATTGCTTCCGTCCGGATTGTACGTAGAGATCCATCGCCAGCATGATCTCATACCGCGCCCAGTCCGAATTTCTCATGTCGTTGCTCCCGGTATCATGTTGCCCCCTTGGGGCAGGACGCCGACAATTTCATCGACAAACCTGGGGTCTGCCAATGGCACCTGGGCATAGCACAGCCCTGGTGCTCCTTCCAGCCTGGCAAGCAGATGACCATGCCCCAGCAACAGCTCTGCACCGGCTTCGCCAAGGGCAATCTCTGAGGTGCCAACCGAGTCCACTTTGAGGATCAGACGGTTGCCCAGATTCGCGCGTAACTGCATCGGCATGACGTTGGCATCAGGCCGTTGCGCGGCGAAGACTAAGTGAATTCCAGCAGCTCGGGCTTTGACGCCTAAACGGCCAACGATGCTGGTAACCGCTTCCTTGTAATCATCGACCATCATCCATTCGGCGAATTCATCGTGGATAACCCAGATGACCGGAAGACGGTCATTTTCGGCGGCACGCTTGTTGTATTCATCCAGATTCGGGCAACGTGCCGCACGGAACTTTCCATACCGGGCATCCATCTCGGCCACCAATTGCTCCAGCTTGGCTATGGCCACGCCAGACTCAACAACCAGCGTACCGTCCAAGTGAGGCAGGGTCTCGAAAGCGAAATAGTCAACACCTTGTTTCGGATCAATCAGCACGATGCGGGCCTGCGTCGGCGTGTTCGTTGCGGCAACGGCGAGGATGATGTTCTGCATCAGGACCGACTTACCGCTCCCTGTGGATCCAGCAATCAGCGTGTGCGGAGCATGGGCCTTGCCAGGGGAAAGCAAGAGCAGCTCTCCATCGTCTTCCTTTACGCCAATTAGCAATGAACGATTGCCCCATCCCGGTGCCGGTTGCCACCTTGCCCAGAGTTCTGGTGTCTGGATTACCCGGCGTTTGGGACGTTCAACAGAAATGCTGACCAGTCCAGGTTCGGGTCGTATCGCCACGACGTTCAGGCCGTAGGTGGTAAGTAACTCAGACCGCTTCCGAGCTACCTGCTCGACCGTAAGATTCGAGCTTCCCGCAAATTTGATCAGGGCACAGTTCGGCGTGAGCGTGCCAGAGACCACTTTTGCCTGAAGCTGGAACTGCTGAAGCGCATGCTTAGTCTTCATCTCGACTGAATGGAGCCATTCGTTGTCGTCGTTCGATATTGCATCAGATTGTGCACTTGAGACGACATCAACTATGGTCGGATAGGCCCACGCCGGATGTGATCTCTGCACATTCTGGTTCCTCGGCGGGGCGAGGGATTGCACCGCACCGCGGCCCGGCAATTCTGGCGTTTGCGGAGGAACCGAATTTCCGCCAGACCCGCCATCGCCAGGCGGGACATCGTCGTCCGGCTCTGTATGGTGGATTCGTGGCACCTTGATCTTCGTGTGGTAAATCGGCCGCTGGTACTCGATGTCGGCCCAGACATCCTCTCGTGCGATATTTCGCCTTAGTGTCATCGGATCGCGGTTCTCAAAATAGCATCGGAGCAGTTCGCGTAAGTCAGGACGCCCGAATATTTCCTGATAGGCTCCTTCCATGTCGGCGACCGGCGCAAATGAAGAACAGTCGCAGGGGTCATCTGGTCCCCACACAAACACATGTGAATAACCGCGAATAGCGATTTCGCACGCACCTTCGCGGATGCTCCGCCGCCAGTCCGCCAAGTTGATCCGTGCGCTTGCAGGAAACTGAACGCCGTCCAGGATCAGGTCGGAAAGCCGGGCCAGCCAGAGCTCTCGATCCAGTCGTTCAGGAGCACCAAACACCGCTTCTTTGATGCGCCTGAGCGTATCCCGTAACTGTTTCTGAGATTCCTTACGCTTCGCTGCCAGACCAGCAAGCGCGATGTACTTTGCTTCGGACACAAGGACTGTCAGGCGAATGGAACCTGTTTCCGTAAGTTCTGGTGCGAGGCAGAGTATATCGGCGATCTGCTCTTCTTTCTGACCTAACCAGTCGGCGTAATCGTCGAGGAAGTACCAGCCGTGATATCGACGCTGGCCGAGTTCATGCCGCAGCAGGAAGCGGCTAAGTACTATTCCCATCAACTCGCTGGCATTACGCCCGCGCTTGGCAGCCCGAAGAACAATATCACCGGACACATCGTTGGCATCATTAACGAATCGCTCAGCCAGTGTACGACGTTGCGGATCGGTGAGGCCCAGATTCAAGGCATTGATCCGCTGCAAGACCATCGACACGAGCAATCCCAGTGGAGCCTTGGATGAAACGATGACATTGCGCCCCTGCGTAGTGGACTGCTTGTAGCGAATGACACGCACGTGCTGATTCAGGAGTTGCCTACGATCCAACAACTCGTCGTAGTTCACCACCCAGTTTCCCAAATTGTGGGTTTCCTCGAAAATTCTGGCGGTGCGGTTGTCACGGAAATCCAGTTGGCGGGCAGGCAGAAGTCGCTTGCCCTCGTTCTCGTCCCAGTCGCCTTTGAGGAATGTGGTGAGTGCCGTCAGGAAACTCCAGCCTTCTGCCGACTGCACCGGAGAGCATAGGTACACAACGGATTTCATATCGTCGATCGCCGCAGAACGTCGACGTGACCAGCGTGCCGGGACGAGCGTATCAAGAGAAACCGGGGTTGATGTCTCCAAATACCATTCAACTTTCGAATGACGTGCGATCACATCCTGCGAGAACACGATATCGTATGGGCAGCCGTCTTTTGGGTTCGGCGGCGGAGCCTGATCCGCGATGATGCAGATTCGCAAACGCGCCATGAAATCCTGCGTCGCTTCGCTCGCGTTAAACGAATCAACGTCTGCATCTCCCTGACTGATGATGGCACGATAAAGGTCGCGCAATCGTCCAGCGTCGCCGTGGCGAAGCATTACCTGGCAACGAACATCGTCCTCGTCTTCGTAGAGTTGGCCAATGCGGTCCACGACCGCCTGCGGCAATCGTGCAGAATCGCAGTTGTAAAGTACGACAGACATGTTGGCATGTTCGTGCGGATGCAGCGCGAGGTAACGCTGGACCAATTCGAGGACGCAGTTACTGCCCGTTGTCGGGTTCTCGTTCGTATCATCCGATTCCTTATCGTTGATGATCGGCAACTCATGCAGCGTGTAATCCAGCAGCGCATCCGTCATCACCATCAATTCTGGCTTGTCGCTCCGCCATCCCACCACGACCTCCGGGTAAAACGGGTGGGAAAGTTCCTGCTCCAGATCCTTAAAAAAGAGCCTTGTGTCACCAAAGAACACTTCTGGAGCAGTGAGGAGGTGCCGAACCAGCCCCACAGTCATCGAGGCCTTCACCTGGATCGCCAATAATCGCAACGGGTGCCACGGAGTTACCACAGTTGCACACGTGCCGCCTTCGATGTGTGCCGCACCGACCGACAAGAGCGGTCGCAGGAGCAATTCACGGTTGCGATCACCCTTGGCTTGTCGCACAAGGACATCCAACAGGCTGCTGTAAGCTATCGCCTGTGCCCTTAACGAAGCGCTGTGTAGCCCGGCTTCGCACATATCGCTAATTGCTTTTGAGTATTCTGACTCGAACTCAGCAAACTTCGTTGCAATCAGAGTTCCGACAGACTCTGGCACGAGATTGTCAGCCATCGCTGTCTTCAGATTTGCCTTGAACCGAAGGGCGATGTCATTCTGCTTCTTGTAGACGGAGACAAAGGAACCCCGGTCCCGGTCGTAAGCGGGAACAAACGTCCTGACATTGGCGAGGTCTACGGTCTGGAGCGTACCTTTGGTACTGACAGGCTCCTGAAGTGCACGGCAATATACCAGTGGATGCTCTGCCAGGCGGTTCCAGTCATCGACAAGTTGTGATGATACGGAGTTGGGATCGTATTTCCACAATAGCTGAGTCGAGTAGGACTGCGTGCCTCCACTGGACACATCAAATTCGAGTTCCAGCACAAACTTGAGCTGGATGGCTGCTTTGGCCGTCGAGCGATTGAGCGTCGTCTTCTTTTGCTGGCCCCATTCTGCAACCAGCTTGGGGAAGTCGAAAAGTTGGCCGACGTTCCACGTCACTCGGTCCCCAAATAGCGTCCTGGCTCCGGCATAACGGCGCGCGAAATATAGGCCTGCATCGACATTCAGGTCCTTCAATTCCTTTTTTGTCGCCCGGTCACACCTAATCTTGAGCTTCCGCTTCGCTCCCGCCTCACCCTGGCTGAAAAGTGATTCCATGCACAAGGCGACACCGAGCAGGAAATCGTTTGTCTCCCGCGCCTTGCCAAAGACAAACCGGTCCCACGCGGACTTGAGCTTGCGGTCTTCTTTCAGTTCATTGCGGTGTGCCTCATAAAACTCAGTGTCGTCTTCCGCGGGTTCGCTGCCGGCTCGGGTTACCAGGCTCTGAAGGTACTGCCGCTCATCGTCCGACAGGAGTTCCGGCTCCCGCTCGTCAAAGAAGTGGATCGTCTCACGCGCGAGGTTGAACTTTTCGCGTTTTACTCCGTCAAAGAGCGGGCGAATCTGCTCCCATTCGCATTCGGCAAGCAAAACTGAAGCATCATTCCAACCGCTTGGGGCATGAATGAACGATTCAATTGTCGGGTGAAGCCCAGCAGGAATTGCATCGACGACTTTCGCAAAAGCGATATCCAGTTCCTCTTCGCCCAAGAGAAGCTGAGAAGGAGTCTGCTTCAACAGGTAGCAACCACGGCTACGAAAACCAGCGCTGTACTCCTTCTTCCAGGCCGACACATGCCCGCGCGATCCTTCCTTGATTCGGCTGGAGAACACGGAATCCTTAGGCAGCCGAAGTGCCGGCAGTGCCGCCCCCAACGCCTGCAGAACAGGAAGCCCATCCGATTGAATCGCCGAACGTGTCTGCAATACGTAAGCAGCAATCCGGTCCAGCGGAGCGACTCGGAGTTCCTGGAGGCCTGTGACCGCTTTCTCCCACCACTTGGCATGTTGTTCGGAAAGTGACAAGCCGTCGCTTGCGACCTTGATCCATAACTCCGGGTGTTCCTGTAATTCCGGCCCACCGATGCGGATAAACTCCTTCAGGGACTGTTCCTCATCGTCACCGGTGTTCGCAATCAGTAGCACCGGCTTTTCCGCAGTCGCATTGCGATAATACGTCGCAGGAAGCGTGGTCAACACGTCGTCAGGAAGCTGCTGACCTTCAAGAAACGCCTTGGGAAGCTTCAGGTCAATCTGTGCAGCAAGCGACGGCTCCGCGAGGATCTGGCGAGCCACCGCCGCCGTATGTTCCGCACTCAGGCAGTCGATGGTAAACCGGGCTGTACCCTCCGTTTGCGCGGCACGCTCTCCTGATAACTCCTCCTTGAGCAACAGGCAGACAATCTTGCCGATGAGTTCCGAGATGTTCATGATTGCCCCCGTGCAAGCGGATTCTGGACATATGCACATGCATCCGAGAGCCTGCGAAGCATACCCAGGCTGGAAAGCCGCTGCTCCAGCCGGTGCGAGTTCGTCTGAAACGCCTTCTTTTCAAAGTCCTCATGGGAAAGCACCCGTTCGGCTTCGCGCTCACCAATGACTAACCCATAACGGGTGAACAGCACCTCGAGAAATTCCTTGTACTCCATCCGGCCCGATACATTGGCAAGGACCAGTGTTTTCAGGAGCGAATCCGTAGGAGCGTATCGCAAGCGATTAGTGCCGCGCTTCGAAACCAACCCCACATCTCGACCGTACTGACGATGCACGCTCGCCACATGCTGTTTGTGGCGAGCGATGGCCGCGCGCCGAAGTTCAGACGCAAGGGCTTCAGGTTCTGAGCAGCCTTCATAGTCTTCCGGGTCATTTGGCCAGCGAACTTTTTCTTCGAGTATCGCCTTGCATGCGGCAAAGGCACTTGCCTGAGATCTGGCTTCCTGCCAGCGATCCGATGTGGTGATCGCGGACAGATAAGCTTCAACCGCCTTCTGCGAGAGCAGGCTATTCTCTTGGTAATTGAATGTGGACAATTCCCTCACCAGAGTCTTCTTTGGAGCCACGACCTCACAGATGAAATGGAGAGGTTTGGATAATAGCGCGCTGCTGATCCGCAAATGGTATAGCATCACATGGAGTGCCCCGAGCGTCACCAAATGCGGCAATGCATCAAATCCTGGCAACTCCAGCGAAAAGATATGCAGCCAATCATCTGCCAGCAAATCAAAAACGGGATGCTCAGTGTAGGGGAGAAAACTGTTTGCCCGAGTTTCGGCGTCCTCACCTCCGTCTGGCTGAAACAGTGCCAATAGCTTGTTCCACTGGTTCTGGCCGGAAAGCAAAGAAGCGAAACGTGACGCCAACTCTTCTTTCCTTCTGGATCGGCTAAGCATCAGGTACATAATCTCACCGGTGCGCCCGAAATAGATGTACTCCCGGCTGACCTTGCCCGCATGCGAGATGTTTAGGTCTTCGTACAAGGCGTTCGGACCGAACGGAAATACAAAACGCGAACTCCAGCGTTTGTTGGTTTCACTTTCCACCGCAGAACCACGCAGGATGCCAACCAGCGAAACAAACTGTTGAAATGAATGGAAACGCCCCCTAAGGTACGAAAAATCGCGAGGAAGGACTCCCTTCGCATTTGTACCCATCCACTCCAGCCATTTGTCCCATGCCGAATTGCTGTCTGGATAGCGATCCGCGATCTGCATCAGGACTTCATTATTGAACAGGATGTTTCGCAGGTGCAGCCGCTTATAAGGCTTGTAAAGTAGTGGATGGTTACCGTTGGCGAATAATTGCCCGCGACGGTGGCTAGCTTCAGCTACGCCCAGAAATTCGAGAAAGAGTAACCACGGGCTTTGGGAATCCCAGAGCCGGTGCCCCCACATCTGTTCATCAATCCACATGCTGTTGTCGCGGTAGTCCTCGCGAGCAGGAAGCGGCAGCATCGTTCCAGGATCAGCCATAAGTCACCTCCACTACGTCATCGAGGGGGTTGCCTGCCGGATCGAGGGTAAGCAAATGGAATGCGAACGTATTGGATTCGGCCCCAACCTCTTTTTGCCGCCGCTCGGTCAGGCAGGTCAGCAGCCGGGACTTGAAAGCCAGCATGTCTTCGTAACATTCACGTGAAAAACTCCCCGGCAACGCTCCTTCGGCGACGCGACTTAAGAACTCATACCGAGTCAGGTTCAGGGGCATCGATGCAGAGATCTCTTTTGAGAACTGCACATGTAGCGCAGGCCTCCCATTAGCCATGACCAACTCCACCCGCTCATTCAGTCGCGGCGTTACCGGAACCCGGTCCTCCAACACCTGGCTAACCTTCGAGCTTGAAAAGGAAATACTCGTTGCAAGCAGCAGGTCACGATCGGAACTCACTAACATCCCAACAAAAATGCGGTTCAACCCTTTGATCAGCCGGGCGAGGTATGGACGCTCAACGCGTCCGCCCCGTGTCAGTGGTCCATGCACTTTCTCCAGGTACTCGCCGGCAAATGTGAATACGGTCAGTTCCCAGAGTGACAACTCCTGTTCCCACTCACGTGGTATCTTGAAGAATAGTCCACGTCGCTGGCTCACAAGCAGTCGCAGGAACATATCATTGGCCGGATCGGCATCATCACCTTCAACGTATGAGCGCTGCGCGGCATAGTAACTGTCGTCTGCACCGTACATCGTGTCGGCTCTCAGCAGCACATCAAAATACGGCCTCAAGTTCTCGTCCGCCTCGCCAAAGATCAGGATGTTGTCGACACGGTTCGAGGTTTCGTGGCCAATGCGGAACCGGTTCAGGTAGTCGAAAACTTCGAGGGAGTCTCGGCGTACCTCCGTCAGATTGCCGCCGAACAAGTTATTAAAGAGGCTAGCCTTTGCCGTCGTGCCTTTTTGAATGAACGTCTGAACATCAGCGGCTTGCATAACCCGGTCCTTGGCGTCCGCGTGTCCCAGGATCGCGTTGGCAAACAGCAGCAGCATTCGCCGAATCGGCACATGCAGGTCGTTGCAGTCGCATAACTCGAATAATGAACGTAATCGCCCCCGGACCAACGGAGATTTCAACAGTGCGTAATTGTGCCGAATCGGGCAGCGGTCACCGAAGAAGCCATCTTCGACTTTGCTCGCATAGCACTCCGTCCAGCCTTCATGCTCAAGGAATGCATCCAGTGCCAGATCGAATAAAGCGACACAGGGAACGCGGCTAAGGTTGAACAGGGTAAGCGGTACTTCGCTCATTTCCCGCTGACCATCGACCAGCAGCGTCTCGATGATGGATCGGACACGGGCCACGTTCGGAGTCGTGGGGAGTCTTTGCAGGGTTTCCACAAGCTGGCCGTCATTGGCAGCGACCAGGAACTGTACGTTGCCATCTGGTTCGCAGAGGCAGTCACAAAAGCGGGTAAGAAGTTCCGCCTTCGCTGTGTACCGGCCCTTAACATCATGAGGCGGAAGAGCAGTCAGGTCGCGGATGACATGGACCGTCAGCGTCCTGCTGCCGACCGCAATGTCCAGTGTGTGGTAAACGTCATCAGAGCTCCACTGCGTTTCACTGCCACCAAGGAGTGTCCAGATCTTTCCGCACAGATGACTCTTCCCATCCCCCGCCGTCCCGGTCAGGATAACAGACCGTTGCTCTTGCCGCTCTGAGTTGAACTGAGCAAGGACATCCTGCTCGAGAGGATGTACGAATGCGAGCGGTCGGACACCGGCGCGTTTCACAGATTTCCGGATATGCTCGTCATACATGTTGTCATTGCGGGGAATCGGCCCGTACTGCCGTATGAACCTGATCCACCGCGTTGCCTGTTGCGAAATCATATCTCTCCCGATCAGTATCAAAGCTGGCAAATGAGGCAGCCACTGGTATCTCCTTCATCCTCATTCCCGTCTCCCAGGATGTTGATGAGCTTTTTCTTCTTGCCGTTTTTCTTGAGCTTATCCTCCCGTTCAGCCCACTTGCGTTTGATCTCTTCCATGCGTTCTGGCCGCTCCAGTTGAACCAGTGGCTCGTCCCCGCACCAGTAAAATGGATCACCTTCTCCCTTGTTCGCGACATATTCGTAGGCTTTAGCTTCTTCAAATTTGTCGGGGTAGGTTTCCTTGAGGCGAACCCACTCAATCTTCTGTTGATAGAAACAGAAGAAACAGCCGGAACGGGTTCGTCCCCACGCGGTGTAACGGGGAAGGCCAAGACCACTTTCCTCGAGGATTCGAAACACATCGGCCTTCACCAGGCCATCGTCCCTGAACGGATAAACAGTTGTAATGTTCGGCTTGTGGCTGATATAGCCTTCGCGCTTTTCATCGGCGCGGATCGCCACATAGTTGATGACCGGCGAGTCTCCAACATACTTTTCAAACGGTTTGAGTTTCAGTAGCTTTGTGCACCATCTCCTATGGTTAGAAGGAATCATGCCGCCAAATACCGTAAGCCAGTGGTCGAAGTTCTGTTCAGCAGTCGTCTTTGTAATGCGTTTGCCCAGGATAGCTTCAAGTCGATGCAGGTATTCGTAGGTCTCAGGCAATTCCTTATCCGTATCATGGAAAATGTATTCCATATCGGGTATGCGGTCGCGCATGTAGATAGCCAATGCAGCGCTGTCCTTGCCGCCCGAAAGGCTCAATATGTGTCTGACTGGATGCTCTACCATGATTATGTGCTCCTACTCGTCTTCCGCCGACAGGCAGAACATGATCTTCTTCGTGTCTTTACTGGTCAGCTCAGGCGGCGCATGAAACGAGCCGCAGCGAATCCCAACCCTTTCCGTTTTGTCGTGCTTTTTCGCTCGTGTGAACATGGAAACATATGCAACGTCATCGCTATTGGGAAGCACTATCGGGCGATTCAAGCCGATCATGTATTGCTTGAAGATCTGAACTGCATCGTTAATTGCATCAGTGACAGCCCCCGTTCCTGAATTCTGAAGCTCCGATGCCGCATGGTCATCGATTCTCTTCAAACACTCGTAGTAAACGCCTTTGCGTAGCACCAGAAATCGCTCATTTTGTCTTCGGCCGTGGAAGAGCAATCCGCCTTGTATAATTGCAGGACCCAATCCCACAAACGACTGATCTGCCTGCCGACCGTAAAGCGTGATCTTGATATCGCGAGGGAACGGCGGTCGCACTTCCACGCCAATCCGCGAAAGCTTCGACAAAACTACCTGCTGTAGTTCGAGGGCTCGCGCTGTTTTCAGTCTCCGATGATGCTGGTAGCCTCGCTCCTCGAATTGTTTGCAAAGCGCACAGTGCGGAATACCCAGAAGCTTGCCGTCAAACCAGTCAATGCAATACCAAGAATTGTTCCATTCGACGAGACCTGTAGTGGTCTGTGATTTTTTTGCCGGATCGTTGCCTACCATGCGCAGACGGCCCGGTACGAGCAACACAGTGTCATCGCGGAGTCGCTCCCTATCTTTGTGAACATGCGATGGAACGAATTGCAG
>CAZLOQ010000096.1:13079-15315 GCA_964561125.1 uncultured Chitinophaga sp.
CGGCGACTTCTCATCCTTAATTAGCAGGTCGCCCAGTTGGACGTAAGGCAACTCCTTCCCGTCGTCCTCAAATCCAAGCAGGCCCAGGATTTCGGATTCAACTTGGGCCTCGGCACTAACATCACGTTTTTCATTAGCTAGCAATGCGCTGGCGTCGCTCATGTCTTCAATCTCGTCGGGCGTAGCTTCACCGTTAGAGTGTTGTGGTGTCAGACTCCATGGATGCGATGCCCACGGTCGCGAAATCGTCTCAGTCGTCGCATCAGCATACATACGGTGAAAAGAAGGCGACTGATCGTCGTGATAGGGTAGGAACTCGCTAAATCGCAACCTGTCGAGGGCAGTAACTGCTTCCTTCAGTCCCGAATGCGAAAGAAGTTGTGCGAGAAGGTGTGAACTCAGAAGGCGCATCATGTAGTCGCCTAGCGGATGTCCCTCATTTCGCAACGTCAATTCGCAGAGCAGGGCATAATCATGAACGCCTAGGGCTCGCAGTGTGTGCATGAACTGGGGGAGCACGGCGGCATTTGCAACAGATGGTGTTTCTCCACTGCTGATCGGTGGTTCTTCAATAGGGCTGCCCAGTGCGTCCTCCATAGCCGTCACGAATTTATGAATCGCATGACAGACTTCGGGGTTTTTAGGCAGGGTTTCGATCTGTATGCGAAATTTGTCCACGTCACAGAGGTCCGGTTTGGCCCGGAAATCGAAGAATCCTTTCAAGAGCCGGGTTCGGCGGCGAAACCCCTCGATTTGCTGCGGATTGGCACTCGGGGAGTTCGACATCAGCAGTATGAAAGCGCTGAACTGCTTGTAAATCTCCTTTGCAATCTCCTGAGATTCAGCCTCACCTTTTGCCAGCAACAAGTCGAGAAACACCAGTTGGAAAGGCTCGGCTGCAAACAAATCCTCGACGGATTGGAACGTCTTAATGTTCTCCGCCTTGAACCCATAGGATTTCAGATTACGTTCAATCTTTTCAACTTCGTCGAGCCGCTGGTCGAAGTCCAAAAACAGATCGTCTATCGCGTCGGCAATTTCGGAAAATTTAGCTCGGGAGTTGTAGAGTGCGACAATCGCCTCACTAGTTACATCGTCCACACTCCCAAAATTACACTGCGTTTCTGTGGTCAGCCGCTGCACGACTTCTTCATCGTCATCGACTTGCGCGCAGAAATCCGCCAGCCTGCTCATGACGGCATCAAGGCTTGGCCCGGCGTATACATCGTCGATAATCGCGATCCGCCAGGAAACGATCGGGGATCGGGTCTCTTGTATTGCTGCTTCAGGCACGTCATACCCTCCTCGCCGAAAAGTCCAGCTCGAACGTATTGAGCCGTCCTGTCGATTTCAGACCGTTGTCTGTGAGTTTCAGTGTGCCCCCGTGGTACTGGGCGATCTCACGAGCGATATATAGCCCCAGCCCTTTGCCATGCCCGGCAGGTTTCAGCGTAAAGAAAGGACGAAAGACTCGCTCCCTGTTTTCGGGTGCGATGCCAGGACCGTTGTCCGATACCTCGATGACGTTGCGCTTACCATCAAGCACGATGCGAATTGTTCTTTGCGCCTCATCCGCAACTTTTCGGCCTTTGCCAACCGAAAGCCAATACACCGAGTTGTCGATGAGGTTTTCCAGCACTTGGATGAACATGGCACGAACAAACTTGACCTTTACCGGTTCGTCACCTTTCATCACTAGCTTTGGCGAAATGCCATGCCGCTCGAACCTTGCCTGGAACCCGTCCAGCACGGACTGAATCTCCTTGCCCAGATCGAATTCCTGCTTGGTGTGGCGAGCAGGCGTTAAAAGGGGATCCAAGTTCTGGAGCCGCTTCCGAAGCGATTGCAACTGAAGGACCGCAGAGCGCTTGAGTGCCGGCGCATTCGGACTGTCATCCATCTGGGATAAAGCTTCCAGCGCGTGCTTGGACGCCCGATTCAACTCGTGGGCAAGTTTTTCGATTGAGAGACCGAGCGCCGCAAGGTGCAGAACACGTGCCTTTTCATCCTCTGCTGTCTCTACTGTCTCTTGAACTTCCGAAACCACGTCAACTACCGAGTGGAACGCGCGTTGCAACCTTTTTGCCAGTGGGCCAATCTCAAGTTCAGGATGCTCGTCGTCTATCTCGGAAAGCTCGCTCAACGAGTGGTTAATCTTCTCCTCTGCATCTGCCAACCGCTCGGTGAAAGCGGCGAAGCTGATCCGGTCCCGATCACGGATTTCCTCATCGACTTC
>CAZLOQ010000096.1:15325-15852 GCA_964561125.1 uncultured Chitinophaga sp.
ATGTGCTTCAGCAACCCGGCAAGTGCCCGTTTCTCGGGACAGTCGCGGAAACCTTCACGGTTGGTCTGATCCCGAAGTAGTGGATTGCCTGTTACCGAGATATCCACCTTTCCAATCAATTGGGTACGATTAACCTTGTAACCCTGAGCAGCGAGCGCGCTGCGGTCCAAATCGAGCCAGTCATCGTCGGGGCCACCGTAAGGTGGCACACGGAAGCCATCCCGATAAACCATCAGTCCTCCTGACCACTGACGGACCGCCTTTTTCAGGTCGAGCGTACTGTCGTCGATTTCAACTACCTTGAGCAGGCGCCGGTTGAACCAGAGGCACTTCATTGAAAATGGGCCAAGCCGAAGTACCGAATCGAAGTCCAAATCGGGGTCTTCGTGTTTCGTCAGGATAGACCCAATTTCGATGTTTTCGTAGCGGAACGGCAATGTACGCCCCGAAAGTGGACTGCCGGACGAGCCGGAAACCAGGTAGCGAACCTTGCCGAGCAGCATACTGACAGCGGTATCCCGTTCGCC
>CAZLOQ010000096.1:15862-17813 GCA_964561125.1 uncultured Chitinophaga sp.
GGAGAGGCGGGCCTCCACATGGGCGTGTGCATGTTCACTCAGGATTTCGTTCATGCGGGGAATGGGAACTGCGTTTCGATTCAGGCGTAAATGGATCGGGAAACGATTGCTCTCGGCAAAAGGATCGGTAAAGCGGCAAAGCTCCGACGCCGCAATCGCTGAGAGCTTCTTTTGGGACCATGTAGCATTGAGGTCGGTAATTTGAATAGTAGTACCATGACTTGCGGTGTCGCTCGGTCCCTTTTTCTGGCCCCGAAAGCACAAGATCGGGATGTTTTCGAGTAATTGCCCGGCGTCCCGCCCGAAATCGTTCCAGTCGATTAGCAATTCGTTCCAGTGAGTGTCAGCGGCTGTGGTAGTGCTAACTTTAAGACGGTTGCCCAACCGCATCGCTGACAGACGGCCAATGCCCTTCTCGCCCAGTATCACCCGTTGCGATCCCGACTTACGTTCATTGAGACGATGGGGAGTGCCGACCGTGAGATAGATATTTTCAAGATCGCTGAACGTCATGCCGCTCCCAGTATCACGAAATGTGATCGAATTTGCCTTAATAACGGCGGCATATAGTTGATCGAGGGAGTTGGCTGCCGTAATAGATTCGCGTAAGTCCTCGTTGTCGGGAGCATCTATGAGTATTGATGAAGCGATTTCTGCTTTGAGTGTCTTCAGGCCGTTTTGGCTGAGACTCACAGATTGTTCTGTAGCCGTCCTGACTCTCTGGATCGCATCGAGTGGCAATTGCATGCGAACTTCGACGTGAATCTTCTTTGCTCCTGCATCAACGGCGTTCTTAACCAGTTCGTAGAAAGCAATGCCATCCGAACTGATGAGCTCACCGCCCAGTTGCAAAATGGTGCGGGCGCTCACACGGAAGCGATTCCAATCGTCTCTTGTTTTCTCTACCATCGTTTCACCACGTTCACGTTGCTGGTGCGGGTATCCCGCCAACATTGGCCGAATTCCCTATTCCTTCATTTCCTGCATCTGCGTCATGATCGCCCTAGTTGCAGCCACGAGGCCCAATCGACTATCCTCGCCCAACACCCGGCGAATCTTCTCCTCCAAGGATGCCACTTTCTTCAATTCGCCTTCGTTGAGTCGAACAACTTTGTCGACCTCGCTTCCGTCGTGGCAGGTAATCGATACCCTCATGGCATGTGATCCTGCCGGTTCTGTTTTTTCATCGAACAACGTGCTCTCCACCCGAAAGAACTGTCGAGCACACCGGTGCAGTTCGTCCTCGAACTGTGACAGATCGTTATCGATCCACTTCGAGGGCGGTTTTGAGCACAGAAAACTTCCCATTGACTCGATCCACTGGTCATCATCAAGGCCCTCGTCCGCAAGGCGAAGGCAAAATGCCTTGAGGCGTGGCTCCTTAACCGAGACGAGGACGCGATTCGCAGAATGTGCAACGGCCTTTCGCGCTGACTCGAGGTTGCCGGGGCGGTTGAAGCAGGCCTGGAATTCATCCTTCATTGTCCGAAGTAGCTGTGGATATGCTGCTCGGAGTTCCTCGATGCCGTCCCTTAGTCGCTCTACAAACTTCTTGACCTTTGCTGGAGATAGCGACGCATCGGCTTCAAAATGATCACAGCCACAAGCTTCGGGCAGTGTTTGAAACAGAAGAGTAGCCGGCTCTTCGGCCCTCATCAGCGCGTCACGAATAGATGAAGCAGTGCGTGAAATTCTGGCCGTCTTTTTCGCACATTCAGGTAACTGAGCGGCAAAGACGCAGAGTGGCCGGACGACATCGAGCAAATCGATGGACTTAGGTTTCTTCTCAGGGTGAAGCACCTTGAAAAGCTGTTCAAAGACCACTGTTCGCACACCAGCTATCCGACAATACTGAACTTCGAAATTCTCAGGTGCCTTGATCAACCGGTGGAACTCCTGCCCGGTGACCTGCTTCACGAAGCTGTTCTGGTCGTAGAACGCTACATCCTGC
>CAZLOQ010000096.1:17823-21067 GCA_964561125.1 uncultured Chitinophaga sp.
TCATGGATGACGGCAAAGGCAGCAAGCAACAATGGGCACAGCCCCTCCCGGACACCGAACGGTTCGGACTTCATCTCTGAAAACAGCGACGTTACTTTCACGCGTCGCCCCCTGGCTGCTTCAAGCACTTCCTGCATGCGCAACAGCACAGGCCGTACCCGGCAAGTATCTTCATCTTCGTCCGGGATGCATGCAGCCCATCCTTCAGGTCCATCCTGGTGTAGTCGCGCTGCCTGCAACACCGAGAGATACATCGACTTCTCGGGTGGATTGGTGGCGGGGTCGATGCCAAGATAGGGTTCGGCTGAGTATTGAAGCAACCGTTCAATCAGTCGCAGTCGGGCGGCCGCGGCGGCCGAGCTCAGTTCATGTCGGTTGACCAATTCATTATGGATCTTCGGGGCATTTGGATAGAGCTTTTCGCAAACACTTGAAAGCTTTTCGAGCAAAGCCCGTCCTGTGGCGATGGAAACAGACTGGCTCTTGTAGAACCACTCCAAGCCAAGGGTTTCAGTAAACTGCCGCAATCCCACGTAACTCTGGAGTCGCTTCGTAAGCACGTGCTGGGAAGCGGCCAATTGCCTTGTAACCTCCTCCAGAGCGTAGTTGTCGTGATTTAGTTCCGGTACGTTTCCAAGCACCCACTCCCACCGTTGCACTTCCGTCACCAGGCTGGCAAGTCCTTGCAGCGGTTGTGGTACTGCTGTCAGCAATTCCTTTCGGTTGGCCATCGCCCTGGAGGTTGCGAACCCAATGGCGTTCCTGCGTTCCGTCTCCGTCTCGCATAGGGCAACGATGACCTGGCCGTCCGCATTCGTACGTGCACTGAATGCCTCTTGTAACTCTGCCGCCGGTACGAACTGGACGTCAAAGTGCCGGAGATTCCCCGTTTCGATGTAGTGACGGCGTGCCACCAATGGCCGCGTCTCCAGCTTTTCACGAATCAGCGCCCCAATGTTCTTCGGGGGCGGTACAGCATCGCGAGCATCACGGTAGGCTCGCTCCAGGTTGACACTCGTGTGTGGCCAGAGGCAATAGCCGCCTGCAGCACCACGGTAATAAAGAACTGCCTTACCACGCTGAAGCGACTTCAAAGACTTCCTGACCTTTGCCCCGGCTTCCTGCGACGTGGAGTCAACTGAAAGAGCAATTGCATCTTCGGAGGCCAGCAGTTGCGGCGAATCTATGAGGTTTAGGATCGCAACGGTCTTAAGAATTTGAAGCTCTGCCACCTGATCGCCAGGAAAACTCTCGACCACCGACTCAATCTGGTTCCAGTGACTGCGAAACGTCTGCAACGCCAGGCGGTGCCCAAAGGCAGCGCGTACGAAATCGTAGAGATGGTGCAGACGGTAAAAGCTATCCGCCTTAGCCGGTTGCTCAGCGAACGACTGAAGTGCAAATGGTTCGTTTGACAGAAGGAAACTGTAGAGCGATCGCTCATTCTGCCCGAAGCGGGAAAAGAGCTTCACGAGGACAGGGATCACCGTCGGATGCAGCGGAAAAATCTCCGGTGCGATAGAAGTCAGACGATGCCTGACGGCATCCATGCCATACCAGCCAAGCCCTATGGCACCGGCCATTTCGTCTTCCAGCCGTCCCATAGCACCCCTGGGCAGCTTCTCACGCCGGACGTTCAGGGCATGGGCAACCATCGCTGTGGTTTGTTCCAATGGCTGGTTGAAGAGGATTTCTTCAAACCGGCCGGCAACCTTGTCCCATTCCTTTTGCGTGGTGATGGCTAATTGTTCGGCGTAAGCATGGAATCCCTGATGCAGCAGTCCAACCACAAAGATCGGCGTGTCACCGCTGCGCGATGCTGTTTCTGCAAGCATCTGCAGCAAGTAAATGTCCTGCCTGTCCGGGTGCAGTGCTGCGAATTCCAGGAACTTGCCCATCTCATCCAAAATAATCACCAGGCCATCTGCTTTTCCGGAGGAACGAAGGAAACGTCCTGCCTCAAGAAGCAGCGCGATCTCCTCCGCCCCATCCTGCTCGCCTGGCGTTTTCCCCACAGGAGACCGGAGCCGGGAGATAATTTGCGGTGGCTTTCCGCGATTGCATAAGTCCTCCAGTGACCTCGCAAGTGCCCTCCGCAGTGCCTCACCCAGAGGTGCGCGTGTGCCTGTCACCAGCACCGGTAACAGATTCGGTCGTTTCACCCCAAGGCTTCGAAAATCCACGCACTTCCGAACTTCCTGCGGTAGGCCGCCGCCATCGGACAGAAGATGGGCCAACGCAAGAGCGAAGGACGATTTTCCGGTTCCGTAGTCACCAGTGACACGCCAGGCACGCTGCCCGGATTTAGGGTTCAGACCCTGAAGCAATCGCTCGAACCCCTCTTGTGCGGGAGGCGTCACGACATAGCCGCGCAATGCAGTACGGTCGGCAAAATCCCGCTCAAGGTGAGTTGAACGGATAAACCGCTTCTGAATGTCGAAAAGATTTGCGATCCGATTCGTGTTCAACATGACGCCACCTCCCCGTATGCAGCAACGATGGAAGGTCCGGGCACACCATCGCGCCGTGAGATCTGCTGCTGTGTTGCAGACTCAATGTAACGAAACGGTCCGGAAGAATCAGAAGAAATGACTTCCAGTCTCTGTCGCACGGCCCACTCCGGCAGTTTGAAAACCTGTCCGGGACTGCCATGCCCAAAAGTGACATCCTTAAACGTCAACGTTCGTTCCGTGTTACGCCGCGATTTCCAGAAATCATCCAGTGCAAATGCGAACATTTCCGGCGTAATGTCCGGTTTGTCTTCGATACGAAACGCATAAATCGGTTCGCGCTTGCCTGTTCCATCGATCCGCCGCTCACCCACAGCACTGATGAACTCAAGCTCAACGAGAGGACAGTCCAAATTATCTTCCTGGATTTCTCCTTTGCGGCTCCTGGTAGGCACATATGTGTGCAGGAACGTATCGAAGTGTTGCCCAAGGGTCACATCGGACGGCGGCCGTGCTTCCTTATCTGCAACTCGCCGAAAAGCTGAAAGTACGGCAGCCCGGCTGATGTCGGGAGACTGCCACTGGTTAATCAAAAAGTCCCAGGCGAAAAGCGGTTCCTGTACGCTATGCGTTGAAAGTTTCCAGTGCAAAAGCCACAGTGTACGTATGTCCTCCAAGAACGGGTCGATACCGTTTTTCCGGTTGAACACGGCCTTCGCGAAGCCGGATGGCTCGTACCCGCCGCCCGGATGCCTAACGGCCACCGACATTTCAACCATCCAGAACCGGATGGC
>CAZLOQ010000096.1:21077-22468 GCA_964561125.1 uncultured Chitinophaga sp.
TGTTCTTTCCCACTCCGAGGCGAATCATCGCTTGTTCATCATCCGAAAATGCAGTGTGGTCTTTTTCGATTGCGGCAAATGCCTTCGGCAACCACGCATAGCGGCAGGGAAATGTCTCATGGCCAGAGAATCGGAAACCCATTTTTCACCCTTTCATCAATGCAGCGCCACCGTCTCCAGCCAGTGCCACAATCTAAGCGAGCATGTCAACAACATGCTCGCATCATCCTCAGGTGCTAACCTCTACATCCACCACCGCATCAGCGTCACTGCTTGCTATCGGCCAGACCGCTGCTAAAATTCCCGCAGTGGTGTAAACAACATCACCAAGCAATTCCTCACGCTGATCACTGAGAGACTTTTTCAAATCCGCTCCTCGGTATTATTCGACCGCTTGCCTTCCGAGAATCCACAGCACGTGGAATACCATCGAACTGATCTGACTTGCAGCAGGGAGAACTTTCGGTCCCGCATGACGCAACTGAAAAAACACTACCGCCTATTGTGACCCGTCGCGTTTTTCCATAGCTCAGGTAGAGCAGAACCGAAGGATCCTTTCTTGTGAGGCCTAAACGATGCAAGACCACAGCACCGGACGGAACCGCCGAACCTGCCGTCTGTCGGCCCAATGCGATCGCGGTCTCAACCGGATCTGCCGACGCCTGGCCAAACGCTCCGCCCCGACTTGGAAAAAGGTGAAGTCCTAGACCGAATCGCTGAATCGAATCCGGCCTGGCAAGCCTAGAAAGTGCCTGATCAGCAACATCACGCCTTCCCAAGTAGAGGAAGTCTTTAGGGATGAATACAACGCCACGATCGCTTTCGTGTATCCCAGCCCAAATCTGGTCCTGCACGGCAGACATTTGAACCCTCCTGCCTGCAGATCGTACGTAGTTTTCTGACAAACGCAAGGGACGCGGTTGACGATTCGATACGAAAGCCGCTTGTCCGGATTGCCTCAACTGGACAGCGTCATATTCGTTCATGGTTGAGGAGCCTCTGGTGGCGAGTTTTGTGGTGTGATTCTGCGGCCCACGCGTTGCGTGGAGCGTAGCAGCGTTGTTCGGAAGCTTCAGCTGCAAATGCAGGTGCGACGCACGCGCGATGGGAAGCCCGTTGATTCAGCAGGTACATTCGCCGTGCGGCGTACCGGTTCGGATGTCAGCAGTTCCCCGCTGAAAACATCTTCGCTCGGAGCGAGTTGCGGACGAATCCTCCCGCAGAACAATTGACTCAGGATGGCCACAAACAGATACCGACGAATGCTTCGCCATCAGCGACATTCAAGGTGATCGAATCCCGACTCTTCGCTTCACGAAAGCAATCATCAAGGTCCCAGCATCCGAAGGTCACTCGCAGTATCATCCTCAGCGCCCGCCATCCGGTCGCGG
>CAZLOQ010000097.1:0-370 GCA_964561125.1 uncultured Chitinophaga sp.
CCCGCCGATGCTGTTGACCACGGCGAGGTGATGGGACTGCTGTGCCAGCATTGGCAGGTGTTCGCAAAGTCGCACACCGGGAGCTGAGGTACTGATGGGCTGGAATGGGCCGCGGTATTCCAGTGGTGCATCGGGCTTCATGTCCCACGTGTCGATGTGCGAGGCGCCGCCACTGAGAAAGAACAGAATTGTGGAACGCGCGGTTCCGCCGGTGGTGCTGTCGGGGCGGGCGGGGCGGGCGGAGGCGGAGCGGGGAGCGGCAAAGCTGTACCCCGAAACACCAGCAGCGGAGGCGATCAGGAATCGACGGCGTTGCATGGCGGGTTCCTTTTTCAGGCTGAAGGCCGTCGGCATATTCAGGAAGTATTCC
>CAZLOQ010000097.1:405-22385 GCA_964561125.1 uncultured Chitinophaga sp.
TGAAGGCGGGAGGTGTCCGGCTTCAGGCTAACTGACAGCCGGCCTCCGGACAACTCCAAAAGCCCGGGAAATCGGGGAAGCGGTGTACCGAGTGGCGGGTTCAGACATGCACAGCTTCGGCAGCTTCGGCGAGCAGTTCCGGGAATTTTTTTCGCAGTGGAGCGATGTATTCAGCAATCAGGGCATCGACCTGCTCGGGAGCGCGACCGACGAACCGGGCTGCATCGAGTGTGCCGCTGAGGTTGACTGCGTGAAAGGCGCTGTCAGACTGCAGGCGTTCCATGAGATCGTTGGGTCGTCCTTCGCGTTTGACCTGTTCGGCGGCAGCCTGGCTGTGCGAACGGATGACTTCGTGGAGTTCCTGACGGTCACCGCCGGCCTGAACGCCCGCCATCAGAATTTCTTCGGTGGCCATGAAGGGCAGCTCGGCGTGCAGATGGGCGGCGATGACCTTGGGGTAGACGACCATGCCGTCCGTGATATTGCGATAGAGGATCAGGCAGGCGTCGGCGGCGAGGAATGCCTGGGGCAGAGCGAGTCGGCGGATGGCGCTGTCATCGAGCGACCGTTCGAGCCACTGGGTGGCCATGGTGGCGTCCACCCCGGCCTGCTGGCTGATGACAAAGCGGGCCAGCGAGCACATGCGTTCGCTGCGCATGGGGTTACGTTTGTAGGCCATGGCGGATGAGCCGATCTGGGATTTTTCGAAAGGCTCTTCGATTTCCTTGCGATGCTGGAGGATACGAATGTCGCTGCCGGCCTTGTGGCAGGACTGCGCGAGTCCATTGAGAAAGCTCATCACCTGCGAGTCAGATTTGCGGGAATAGGTTTGTCCGGTGACGGCGTGAGCGGAGTTGAAGCCCATGCGGGCGGTGATCATGCGATCAAGTTCTTCGACTTTTGCATGATCGCCGTGGAAGAGAGTCAGAAAGGAGGCCTGGGTACCGGTGGTGCCTTTGACGCCGCGGAAGCGGAGTGTCTGCAGGCGGTGTTCAAGTTCTTCGAGGTCGAGAAGCAGGTCCCAGCACCAGAGGGCCGCGCGTTTGCCGACGGTCGTGGGCTGAGCGGGCTGGAGGTGGGTGAACCCGAGACAGGGCAGGCTGCGGTGGGTGCTGGCGAACCGCGCCAGCTGATCAATGACCTGGACCAGACGTTTGCGGAGCAGCAGGAGACTGTCGCGCATGAGAATCAGTTCGGAGTTGTCAGTGACGTAGCAGCTGGTGGCTCCGAGGTGAATGATGGGCCGGGCGGCGGGAATCTGATCGCCCCATGCGTAGACGTGGGCCATCACATCGTGCCGCAGCTGACGTTCGTGGCGGTCAGCGGCAGCGAAGTCAATCTGCTCTGCTGTCGCCTGCATCTGCCGGATCTGTTCGGCTGTGATTGAAAGGCCCAGTTCCCGCTGGCATTCGGCGAGCGCGATCCAGAGTTTTCGCCAGATGGAATGGCGGTTCTGAGCGGACCAGATGCGGGCCATGTCGCGCGACGCATAGCGGGTAATAAGCGGATTTTCGTAGAGTTCGGTGGTCATGTTTCGGGTTCCGGGAGCTGATGTCGTCAGGTGGTGATCAGGCTTGCGTGGTGCGGAATCGCATGGTCTGAAAATCCCAATCGGGGTTCTGCTTCTGGCAGTGCTGGGCTTCCCATTCGGACTGAAAGAGCACGGCGCGCTGATTGTACTGATCGATGACTTCGCGGGCGGATGAGAGCAGTTGCAGGTCGCGGGGTGAGTTGGTTTTGGGGACAACCCAGCGGGCCACCTTGTAGTTCAGCCAGCGGACTTCGGTGTCCGTGTCGTATTCGGACTTCAGACGAAAGCGAACGACGTCAAACTGGAGTTCTCCGACGGCGGCCAGAACGGTCTGACGCACGGCTGTGTTTGGAGTCTGGAAGACCTGGATGGCGCCTTCTTCAAGCAGTTGTGTGAGTCCGCGTTCGAACTGTTTGCGGCGACCGGTGTCGGTACAGACCATCATGGCGAAGAATTCAGGAGAGAACTGCGGGAGCGGTTCGAAGGCAATTGCCGGTCCTTCGCAGATGGTGTCGCCCAGCAGAAATTCGCCGGGGTTGACCAGACCGATAATGTCGCCCGGAAACGCTTCATCCATCGTCTCGCGTTCCTGGCCGAACAGCTTGTGGGCGCGTTTGATGCGGATCCGTCGCCCGGTGCGGGGATGAAAGACTTCCATGTCGCGGCGGAAGATCCCTGAACAGACGCGGACGAAGGCGATGCGGTCGCGGTGCCGCGGATCGAGATTGGCCTGAATTTTGAAGACGAAGCCGGAGAATTCCCGCCGCGTGGCAGAAATCGGCCCGGTTTCGCTCTGATGGTCTCTGGGGGGAGGGCAGTATTTGAGGAAGCCCCTGAGAAACTGTTCAACACCGTAATTGGTGAGCGCGCTGCCGAAAAACACGGGCGTGATTTCGCCTTTCAGGAATCGCGCCTGGTCCCAGCCGGCGCCGGCGACCGCCAGAAGTTCGACTTCTTCCCGGGCCTGAGCGACTATGCCGTCGGGCATGGATTCGGCAGAAACTTCCGCGAGCGGCTGGATACGGGCGGCAATGCGATGGACGTTGTCACGCGTTTCGAAAATGTTGGCCTGGCCCGTCTCCAGCTGAATAACACCACGAAAGTCAAAGCCTGTCCCCAGGGGCCAGTTGACCGGAACCGGGATGATGCCCAGTTTGCTCTCGATGTCTTCGAGCACTTCGAGGGTGGCTTTGCCGGGACGGTCTGTCTTGTTGACAAAAGTGATCGCCGGGATTTTGCGTAAACGGCAGACATTGAAGAGCTTTTCAGTCTGGCTTTCGACGCCGTTGGCAAGGTCCAGCACCATCACGGCACAGTCGGCCGCCACCAGTGTGCGGTACGTGTCTTCGCTGAAATCCTTGTGTCCCGGCGTGTCCAGAAGATTGATCTGCACTCCGTCGAACTCAAAGGCCAGCACGGTGGAGCTGACCGAAATTCCGCGCTGACGTTCGAGCTCCATCCAGTCCGATGTGGCCCCCCGCTGATTCTTGCGGCCGCGCACCGCGCCAGCCGCTTCAATGCAGCCACCGTAGAGCAGCAGCTTTTCAGTGAGCGTCGTTTTGCCGGCGTCAGGATGCGAAATGATGGCAAACGTTCGCCGACGCGATGCTTCACGGGCGACAACAGGATCGGGGAGTGTCATTGCGGGAGTATTCGGCAGATGGCAGTTGCGGGTAAAGTTGCGTTGCTGTGCAGGGCACGTCCGTGACGGAATCGCGTATTGTACAGCAAAACCCGAACAGCTGGGGAAAATGACGCCGATTTTTCTCCAAAACCATGCTGTTCCGCCGCTCAATTCCCCTCTGTCCCTGCCCACGGCGAGTGGACCGCGGGGACGTTCTCCGCTGCCCACAGCAGCCGACACCCGTCAGCAGCCGACCTGCAGGAACTACGGCAGCGGACCGCTGCCCAGCAGGTCACCCTGGTCGTAGGGTGCGGGAGAACCCGGGTAGGACGGATAGGTCGGATAGGTCGGATAGGTCGGATACGACGGATATGTCGGGGGCGTCTGGCCGGGGTAAGGGTTCACCGGCGGCTGAGGGTAATAGCCGGACATGCTTTGGCAGGATTCGGCACAGTGAATGAGTTCTGTGTTCACGGCGTGACCCAGCGTCGCCAGACCGGCGATGCAGCCGATGACAATCACGGTGGTAATCAGCACGATTTCGGCGGAGACGATGACGCCGTCTTCATTGGAAAGGAATCGCCGGGCGGAGCGGATCATGGGGTTGCGTTCCTGCGGCAGCATCCGCTCCATTTCCCCTGAAATGTCGCGGAAGGCTGTCCCAAAGTCTACTCCCGGAATTCCCCAACCGGCGCTCGGAAGTTTTCGGATTTCGCGGCCTGGAATTGTTGTCCATAGCGAATTTAGCGAAACTGCCGCCAATTCGGCCCCGGAAGGCGACATTCCTGATACAGGATGCATGATACGTGGTACATGACACAACCAGGCAGCGGGAGATCGCATGACGAAGCGGATCGGGATTCTGGCTCTGCTCCACGAGAGCAACACATTTCTGCACGAACCGACAGAGCTGGCTCAGTTTCAACAGAATCTGCTCACCAGCGGCGATGGGGTCTGTGAGGCGTTCCGCGGTACGCCGCACGAAGTCGGTGGGTTTCTGCAGGCGATTGACGAATCCCCCGAGTTCACTGCCGTCGGCATTTTTGCCGCCCGCGCGATGCCTTACGGGCCGATTTCCGCCGACTGCTGGAACCAGCTGTGTGCTCGGTTGCAGACGGAGCTTGAAGCGTCATTGCCCCTCGACGGTCTGCTGGTGGCTCCGCATGGTGCCACGGTCGCCGAGAATGCCGCGGATGCTGATGGTGACTGGCTGTCGCGCGTCAGACAACTCGTCGGCCCGGATCTGCCCATCGTCGGCACGCTGGATCTGCATGCCAACGTTTCAGAAAAAATGGTGGCCGCCTGTGATGCGCTCTTCGGTTACCGAACCAATCCGCATCTGGATCAGTTTGAGCGGGGACTGCAGGCAGGGCGCTGCCTGGTACGCGCCGTATCGACAGGCATTCGCCCGCAAATGTCGCTGGTCCGGCTGCCGTTGTGTGTGAATATCGAGCGTCAGGCGACTGACGAGCCGCAGGGGCAGCTGCTGCGTCACCGCGCTGATCAGCTGGCAGCCGCAGCGGACCACGTGCATGGCATCTCATATCTGTTCGGTTTTCCATACTCAGATGTCCCGGAGATGGGCGCATCGGTGCTCGCAGTGGCTGACGAGGCAGCCGTGGCACAGAAGCTGGCAGCGGAACTCGCGAATCACTGGTGGTCGCACCGCGAGCAATTTGCAGGACAGCTGATTTCTGTGGAGCAGGCGATCGCAGAGGTGCTCCGGCATGGCCCGGCTGACGGCCCGGCCGGACTGCTGGATATGGGCGACAATGTCGGCGGGGGCAGTCCCGGCGACGGCACCTGGATCGCTCACGCATGGCTCCGGCACGGGCACGGCCCCTGTCTGGTGGTACTGGCTGATGCGGCTGCGGTTTCGCAGTCAGAACGGGCGGGAATTGGCGGGAACTGGTCAGGACCGATCGGCGGGGTTGTGGATCCGTCACGACACGGACCGCCACTGGAAGATGAATGGACGGTAGTCGGGCTTTCGGATGGTAAATTTCAGGAGACGGAAGCGCGTCACGGCGGATACTCCCGGTTTGATCAGGGTCTCACAGCCGTGCTCCGGGGACGCAAGGGACTGACCGTGCAGGTCACCACACTCCGGATGGCACCGTTAAGTCTGCAGCAGGTATTGTCAGCGGGAATTCGCCCTCAGCAGTTCGCAGCAGTGGTGCTCAAGGGAGTGCACGCGCCGGTGGCGGCATGGAGATCCGTCTGCAGCCGTCTGATTCGAGTGAACACCGATGGAGTGACCACTGCGGATCCGGGGCGGTTGCGATTCCAGCACAGGCAGGTGCCGATGTATCCCTTTGAGCCGGCGATCAGCTGGCGAGCGGAGTAGAGAGATGGCGGACCGAGTCAGCGTTGATCCAGGGTCACTCCGGGACACACCCGCAACTTCCCCGACGCGCATGCGTTACCTGATGATCTGCATGGGAACACTCGTCGCAGTGCTCCTGTATCTGGATCGCATCTGCCTAAGCACTGCAATTGCATCGGTTAAGCAGGATCTGGGAATATCGCGGGATCAGGGCGATCTGCTGCTGGGCGCGTTTTTCTGGAGCTATGCTCTGGGTCAGCTTCCCGCCGGATGGCTGGGCGATCGCTATGGTGCCCGCTGGATGCTGGGACTGTTTATTCTGTTGTGGTCCGTGAGTACCGGGCTGCTGGGGTTTGCAACCACGCTGGCCGGCGTCTGGTGGCTGCGTCTTTCCTGTGGTCTGTTTGAAGCGGGTGCGTATCCGCTGGCGGCCGGAATTGTGCGGCGCTGGGTGCCGCTGCATTCCCGGGGCGTGGCAAGTTCCTTTATCGCGGTTGGCGGCCGGCTTGGTGGTGCGCTGGCACCTGTCTTCACCATCCAGCTGATGCTCTGGTGGACCTTTGGTGCGGAGTGGAGTGATCTGCCTAAGGACGCTGAAGCCGACATTCGCAGCTGGCGGCCGGTGATGATGGTTTACGGCGGTGCCGGCGTGGTGATTGCCGGCTTGTTCGTGATTTTTTTTCGGGACTGGCCGGAAGAGCATCCGCTGGTGAATGAGGCAGAGCGACGATTGATCGAGCCGGATCGGGCGGTGGCGTCCGTTCGCCCGTCGCGGTCGCTTGAGCTGCCGCCGGTGTGGGCCATGATCAGGTCACTCCCGATGTGGATGAATTGTCTGGTGCAGTTTGCGGCCAATCTGGGCTGGGCATTCCTTGTGACGAGTCTGCCTGTGTTTCTGAAAGAGCGATACGGGACCAGTCAGGAGAGCACCGGCTGGCTGCAGAGCCTGCCTCTGGCCGCGGGCATCGTGGGCCTGTTTGCCGGGGGCCTGTTCACGGATCGACTGACCCGGGCCTTTGGCTTGAAATGGGGCAGATCACTGGCTCTGGCTGCTTCCCGACTGCTTGTGGTGGCTGCGTTTCTGGCGGTGCCGTTCGCCGGAAGTGACGTGCAGGCTGCATTGTGTCTGGCGGTGGTGGGTTTGGCGACCGACCTCGGGACGCCGGCCTGCTGGGCGTTCGGGCAGGACGTGGGAGGCCGGTTTGTGGCATCAGCGGTTGGCTGGGCGAACATGTGGGGAAATTTCGGTGCAGCGCTGTCGCCCTCGTTTTTTGGAATGTTCGTCACCGAGGGCAGCACTGACTGGAACACGGCATTTGTGATGTGTGCGGCCGTGAATGGTCTGGCCGCCGTTGCCGCTCTGGGCATGAATGCGTCGAAACCGCTTCTGCCGCCACCCCCCGCAACGACTCCGCCCGACCAGCCCGACTTTCCACAACAATAGCCATGATTTTTCCCGTATTCTCCGGTAAGATTTTCTCGCTCGAATCCACTCCATCGGCAGGAGTTTCAAGGTGAGGTCAATAATGAACATCCTGACACTGCTGGCCCTGGCGGTCTGTGCATCGCTGGCAACGGCTGACGAACCGGCAGCTGTCGCAGATCCTCAAAGCCCCGACCCTGAACAGCTCGCTTTCTTCGAATCCAGAATCCGCCCGGTGCTCGTCCAGCACTGTTACAAGTGCCATTCGGCCGAATCAAAGGACATCCGCGGTGGACTGCTCGTGGATTCCCGGCAGGGACTGCTGCTCGGCGGAGACTCCGGTCCGGCTGTGGTGCCGGGGGATGCGTCCGCCGGCGAACTGCTGGCTGCGCTGCGGCACGAAACAGTCGAGATGCCGCCGGACCGACGTCTGCCGGATGCGGTGATCGCCGACTTCCGCAGATGGATCGAATCCGGCGCCGTCGATCCTCGCGATGGTGGTGCCCCGCGTTCCCGTCGTTCCGGCATTGATCTGGCTGCCGGGCGGCAATTCTGGTCGTTCCAGCCGGTCCGCAACCCTCCGGTGCCGCTCGCCGGCGAAGGCTGGGCGCGCACAGAGATCGACCGGTTTGTTGCAGCCCGCTGGGAGCAGGCCGGACTGCAGCCCCCCGCCGACGCCCCCCCGGAAGTGCTCCTGCGACGGCTCACGTGGGTCATCACAGGCCTCCTGCCGACGCTCGAACAACAACAGTCATTTACCACCGCATGGGCTCAGAACCCTGAAGCGGCCCTTGCCACCATCGTCGACCAGCTGCTGCATTCCCCGCAATACGGCGAACGCTGGGGGCGACACTGGCTGGACGTGGTTCGTTTCGCAGAATCCACCGGCGGCGGCCGCAGCATGATGCTTCCGGACGCATGGCGTTTTCGCGATTACGTTATTCAGGCTGTTAACTCCGATAAACCCTTTCCCCGGCTGATCCGCGAACACATCGCCGGTGATCTGCTGCCTGCCGCCAGCGACGCTGAACACGACGAACAGGTCACAGCCGCAGGTTATCTCATGCTGGGAGCGATCAACTACGAAGAGCAGGACAAGGAACAGCTGCGCATGGACGTTGTCGACGAACAGATCGACGCGCTTGGACGCACCTTCCTGGGAATGACGCTGGGCTGCGCACGCTGCCACGACCATAAGTTCGATCCCGTCCCCACAGCCGATTACTACGCCCTTGCCGGTATCTTCCGCAGCACACGATCACTCACACCGGGAAATGTCTGTGGCTGGGTCACAAAGCCGCTGCGACAGGGCGTCGACCACGCCGCGCAACAGGCATGGAAAGAACACGATCAGCAGCTCGAACGCCGGATCGCAGAACTTAAAAAGAAAGCGTCAGACAAGTCAGCCCTCGCTGCCGCCGCCACCAGACTTGTTTCCAGACCGACCATTCCGGGAATCATCGTGGACGACGGCGATGCGCAGCTGGAAGGCACCTGGACGCAGTCCAGCTTTCAGCCGCCATTCCATGGCGAAGGCTACCGGCACAGCGGAATGCCGCGCACCGGCACCAAAGCCGTCTACTCCGCTCAGCTCCCTGCCGACGGTGAATACCTTGTTCGCCTGGTCATCAATCATGGCCAGAGTCGCTCCGGTAATGTGCCGCTTGTCCTCCGCCACGAAGACGGCGAAACCCAGCTGGCCGTCAGTCAGAAAGTGGCCGCTCCGGAACCTGGTGGCTTCCTCGAACTGGGCCGGTTCCGCTTCTCCGCTGCACAGCCTGCCATCGTCGAGGTGCTCGCAGCCGACGCGTCCCCGGGACATGTGATCATCGATGCCCTGCACTTCGTCCGCACCAGCGACATACCGCCCGGCGGCTTCGCTTCTCCCTCGGCCGCTCCAGTCGCCGCTGATTCTCCGGCCACTGAGCTTGCCGCCCGACTCAAGCAGCTTGAAGCCGAACGCAAAGCCCACGCCAAAACCAAACCTGCACTTCCTGTGGCGATGTGCGTGGAGGACGAAGCTCAGCCTGCCGACTGGCACCTGCACGTCCGGGGTGAAATTCGCAATCTCGGCCCTGTCATTCCCCGCGGTTTTCTGCAGGTGGCCACACCGGCCGATAAATCCGCAGCAGCCTCCATCGCTGAAAAAACATCCAGTGGTCGCCTGGAACTGGCCGACTGGATCGCTGCCCCCGACAACCCGCTCACGCCCCGTGTCAAAGTCAATCGCATCTGGCTGCATGTCATGGGCGAA
This sequence comes from uncultured Chitinophaga sp., assembly GCA_964561125.1. GTDB lineage: Bacteria > Planctomycetota > Planctomycetia > Planctomycetales > Planctomycetaceae > SXXK01. Next base: position 9,564 of record CAZLOQ010000097.1, read on the forward strand.
GGCATCGTCCGCACGCCGGATAATTTTGGCAGCACCGGTGAGCCGCCCACGCACCCGGAACTGCTCGACTGGATGGCTCATACGTTTGTCCATGAAGATCACTCCAGCACCCGCGCGATGCTCAGACGGCTGTGTCTGTCGCGTGCCTTCCGCATGGCTTCCACAGAGACGCCCGCTGCGCTCGAAGCTGACCCGGAAAATCGACTCCTCACCCGTGCCGTCCGACGCCGCATGGACGCCGAAAGCCTCCGCGACTGTCTCCTGCAGGCCTCCGGATCACTCGACCTGTCCGTCACCGGTGGTCCGCAGATCGCAAAACTTTCCACCTACGACAACGAATACCGCCACGAAGACCACCAAATGCTCTGCCGCAGCATCTATGTGCCAGTCTTCCGCAATACCATGCTCGATCTGTTCGAAGTGTTCGATTCCGCCAATCCCAACAGTGTCACCGGACGTCGCACCAGCAGCACTCGCCCCGCTCAGGCGCTCTACATGCTCAACAGCCCCTTCGTCACCGGAAACGCCCGCCGCGCCGCCGAACAGCTCCTGCAACAGGCCACCCGCGAACAGCTCGATCCGGCAGCCCGCACAGACCGCGCCGTGCGTCTGTGCCTCGGCCGTCCAGCCACCCCGGGCGAACTCCAGCTTCTCACCCCGTCAACTCCTGATGTCGATTCAGTTGACCATTGGTCGACAATCTTTCATGCTTTGTTCTCCAGCGTCGACTTTCGTTACATCAACTGATCGCACACAGCTCCCGATTTGGGCACCCCATGGCAAAAAATGTTTTCGGTGGCGACCTGCTCGTCTGTTCAGCCGACCCGCTGACCGGCTTCTTCCGCAACGGTAAGTGTGAAACGTGCGGCGAAGATACCGGTATGCATACGGTCTGTGCCGAAATGACGGCCGAATTCCTCCAGTTCTCCCGTCGCGTCGGCAATGATCTCAGCACCCCTGTCCCGCAGTGGCGGTTCCCGGGACTCAACCCCGGCGATCGCTGGTGCCTCTGCCTTCCCCGCTGGCTGCAGGCACTCGAAGCCGGCTGCGCCCCCAGACTCTACCTTAAAGCCACCCACATGTCCGCCATCGAACATATTCCTATGGAAGTTCTGCTGCAATATGCAGCCGATGCCGAAGATTACGTTCCCGAGCCGCCGGAAGATGCCGCTGACTAACGGCGGTCGCCCAATGCCGCCAGCTTTCGGCTCCGTGTAGAAGCGGTACGGTCCGAGCCGTCCGGTTACGACAGGAAATTTCAGCATCCATCACCTGACGGCTCGCGGCGTTCCGCTGAAAGCAGGTGCCATTGGACGCTCGCCCGGGCCTCAGTCAGGGCATCCAACGAATTACCACTCATTTCCGCCCATTGCTGGGGGAGATTTTTGTGGTATATTCCCGAATCAGAAGGGCTTGAACGTGCCCCCTTTATCGGCAGGTTTCCGCGTTATCGGGAGTGATCAGATGCTGCGTCCACTGTTATTCGTGATGGCGATGATCAGCCTGCAGGGTGCAGTCAAGGCCTGCATCAATGACAGCGAACTGCCGCTGCGTGAACGCGAATTCCGCTCACAGTATCTGCAGCAGAATCTCACCACGGCAACGCAGCCAGCGGATTCCCGAACTCCGTTCTCAGCACTGCACATCACCGGCTGCTCGATGCTCGCCCTCAGTCTGGCTGCTGCTGTATGGCTCCGTCCGGCTCAGAACGCGACCGGGTCGGCGAACTCATGAAGACCGCTGTCCGCGTGCTGACCGTCATCGCCATGGCTGCCGGCGGATTTGTGATCGGAGGTATTGTCTCCTTCGAACGTACCGGTCGCGATGAAATCGTCCCGACCCCCTATCAGGAGGTCGCTCGCAATGCTCCTTTGCCCCATCACGTGCCACAGTATTCCGGCGGGCTGTCATTTCGGTTCGCGATGATTCACGATGTGCTGCATGAGCGATTCGAGAAGCATGGCAGGGCGTGGTACGAGCATCGCAACCGGCTGAACCTGCAGCGGCTGAACTCGCTGCCGGAAAGCGACTCCGGGCGCTGGCCGATTCTTGATGACCTCGCTGCCGGGCTCGACAGACTGGACAGGCCGGATGAAGCCGTCGAACTGATGCGCGGAAAACTTTCACACCAGCAGGAACTGGGGCTCACCGGACGTGACCTGTACACCTCTTACGCAAACCTCGGCACCTTCCTGATCCACGCCAGCGCCAAAGCTGCATTTGCGGGAGACGCGGAGGCTGTGGCTCGCTTTGCGGAAGGTGTTGAACTGGTCAAAAAGTCTGTCGAGGTGAATCCTGAGGCCCACTTTGGCCGTGAACGATGGCAGGCAATCATCGCCGAATTCCTGCTGACGGCGGTCCGGCACCCCGCGCTTCTGAGGGAATACGATTGTCTGGGAAACCGGCTCTCCCTGCCCGTGAAACTCACCGATGACCTCCCCGAATACGCCTGGCCGAACTATCGCCGCTACGGGCGTCCGCACGACAAGTTCTTCAAGACCGAGATCTACGATCAGTTTTTCGCAGAATCACTGAGTCCGGTTGATTTCGCCAGTCCGGAACTCTGGCAAAACCTCGTTGCGGCCCGGAAGTCCATCACGGTGGTTGGTGAGGAAACAGATTACTGGCCCGAGGTGGAAACAAACTGCGTTCTGCCCTTCAGAAAAGCGCCTTTCGATGAACCGATGCTGGGAATCATCGGCATGTGGAGACAGGGGGGCGGGGCCAATCCGCACTTCTCACTGGCGATCGGCGAAACCATGCTCCGCATTGGCCAGCGGTATCTGGCCTGGGCTGCGTTTGCCCGCACCGAGCTGCTGGCCGATCGCTATTCACCCGACCCTCTGCTGCAGCAGTTCCTGCGGGACCACTGCCAGCAGCGAAAACGTGACATTGAGACCAGTCTGCAGCAAAGACCGAATGGAGCGTACAGCATTCATCCGGAAATGTATGACAGAAACCAGAAACTGGCGGTCGCCGCCGAGAAATCTGAATTGCCCCACGCCGCAGGAGCGGAGCTGCAGAGAGCTTTCGATCAGGAACTGAAATTTGGCCTCGATTTTCAGCGGGCCCTCCAGGAATTCGAATCGCGGCAGCTCGAGGCCGGCATCACTCCGGACGCTCCGGACTTCTACGACGCCTTCCACAGCAAGCATCCACCGATTGCCTCGCCGGTCGGTCAGGAAGAGTATTTTCGCTTTGCATCCTCCTCCGATTTGAGTGCCCGCAGGATGCAGCGCGCGTTTGCCGGTGCCGTATTCGGGTCCGGTTGTGCGGCGATGATCCCGGCCATCTGTTTTTCTGCTGTCTGCCTCCTGCGACGCGGCAGGTCCGGTCAGGCCTGAGAATACTTCTGCGGCAGCAGGGATGCAGATCGGGAATTTCTCGATTCCGGTGCTGCCGCTTCGCCGGCCACCACGGCGGGGATCAGAACCGATCGATGACAACTGCACCGGGGCTGGGGAACTGGTTCATCTGCGGGAGGAGTTCGGCGGCTTCGGCGAGGGAGACGGTGTGGCTGATGAGCAGTTCCGGGCGGAGTTGTGTGTTGGCGATCATGCGAAGCATACGGGGGTATTCGAAAGCCTGCATGCCGTGACTTCCAAGGATTTCGAGTTCGCGACCGATTACGAGGCTCATGGGAATTCGGGGATTGGCATCGGAGCCGGCCATGAGGCCCACCTGCACATGGCGTCCGCGTTTTCGCAGGCAGCAGATTGAATTCCAGCAGGTACGGCGGCTGCCGAGGGCATCGATGGAGACGTGGGCACCGCCACCGGTGAGCTGCTGAACTGCCTCCACGGGATCTGTCGTTTCGCCGTTGATGACGTGCATGGCACCGCAGCGACGGGCTGTTTCCAGGCGATCGCTGCGAATGTCCACGGCGATCACTTGAGCGCCCAGTGCCTGTCCGATCATGACGGCGGACAGGCCGACACCACCGCAGCCATGGACTGCCAGCCATTCACCGGAGCGGAGTCGAGCCTGATCAGCAACGGCTCGGAAGGAGGTTGCGAAGCGGCAGCCGAGGCTGGCGGCGGTGACATCGCTGAGTGAGTCCGGGAGGGCGACGAGATTCACGTCGGCATGGCGGATTTCAACATATTCCGCGAACGCGCCCCACTGGGTGAAGCCTGGCTGAGTGTATTGATCGCAGATCTGGGGATGACCGCTGCGGCACTGGGGGCAGGTTCCGCAGCCGCAGCAGAACGGCACGGTCACCCGCTGACCTTGCTGCCACAATCTGACGTCCCGGCCGACTTCGGTGACGACGCCGGCAAGTTCGTGGCCGGGCACATGGGGCAGGTGCACATCGCTGTCGTGGCCCATCCAGCCATGCCAGTCGCTGCGGCAGAGGCCGCAGCTTTTGACCTGCAGGACCGCGGCATCCGGCCGTGGCGTCGGATCTGCCACCGTCTGCACCACCAGCGGCCCCTGGAATGATTCGAATACGGCCGCCTTCATTTTCTGTACCTGCACCTGCCTGTACCCGCACCCGACGCCGGAAAACCTGGAATCCAACGTGGATTTTGTTGACAACCGCAGATGGCGGATGCGGGCGGGGCGGTGAATGTGTGTGGTGAGTCTATCCGGTGAGCCGGTGCGGTTAAAGCTCAGGCATCACAAACTGGTGTCCTTCCGGTTTGACCGTGAGCACCGGACAGGGCGACTTACGGACGACTTTTTCGGCCACACTGCCCATGAGCACATGCATCAGTCCCGACCTTCCGTGGGTACCGATGACAATCAGATCGATGTTCTGAGTTTTCGCGTAGTCAAGGATCTCAAGAAAGGCAGCACCAGTGCGGACTTCGCGGATGACAGGCTGGCCGTTGTCCCAGCCGCCGGTCGGAAGTTCTGCCAGTTGTTTCTGCGCTTCTTTTGTCTGGGCTTCTGCCTGTGCCTGCATGGATTCCACAGAGAATGCCGCAGCTTCGGGAACAATCATCGCGGGATCCGGAGTGACATGCAGCAGGTGGAGTGTTGAGCCGAACCGGGCGGCAATCGCACAGGCGTAATCCAGCGCCGGACGGCTGAAGTCACTGAAGTCGGTCGGAACCAGAATTCTGTCGAGCTGGATCATGTCTGAGTTTCCCTGAAAAGATGGCAGTTGGCAGAGGACATTGAACGTGGCGGAATGATCGGATGCTGTCGGGATGAAATCTGCCGGCACGCGGTGGCTGAGCAGTTGATTCACCGGAGCAGTTGATTCACCGGAGCAGTTGATTCACGGGAGCGGTGGTTTTTCAATAGACATCATGGCAAGGCCTGTGACCACAGCAGCCGACAGGAGCACCACAATCAGCAGTCCGACGCCGTAGATTGTCTGCAGGCCCGTATCCGGCACCTGGGATTGCCTGCACAGGCGTCTGGCAACGATCGTGCAGACCCATGACCAGTGGAGCATCAGATGGATGACGATTCCCAGCCCCAGTGCTGCAGTCAGTGCAAACTGAAGTGAACAGAATTGCCCCAGCGACAGCCCCCAGAGTGTCCAGCCCGATGCGGCCGTGGGAGGGGGGAAAACGAACTGCACGATCACCGCAGTGAGTGACTGCAGAATGAAGAGCAGCAGCAGCAGGGTGTCCAGCCAGAAATTCACAACCGGCCGGGACAGCCCGGAGAATCCACGTGCGGCATCGGCCTCGCCTGCAGTTTGCGGTGACGGGAACACGTGCAGCGGGAGCGGAATGGTGGGTTGTGTGGTGCGCGGAGTAGCGGGCATTGGCAGTGCGACTAAGGTGGATGGTGAAACGATATGTGGTAAAACGAAGCGCAGTCCGGTAAAAGAAACGGCAGGAGCGAAAGGGCAGCAAATGGAATGCCGAGTGCCTGTGAAGGCACAATTCCCCACAAGTTGCTCAGATCACAGCCGAAAACTGCACTTCGGCGGTCGCATCTGCACACTTGCGGGCGAATCCGCACATCGAGAGGCTTTGGGGACAGAGGGAGGACATTCGCATGCAGGGAGTTCTGGGAGTCATTCTGGCGGGTGGCCGGGGTTCGCGTCTGGAACCGCTCACGCGGGACCGCAGCAAGCCGGCGGTCCCCTACGGAGGCTGTTTTCGGATCATTGATTTTTCGCTGTCGAATTGTGTGAACAGCGGCATCCGTAAGATCCTCGTGGTGACGCAGTACAAGTCGGCCAGTCTGGAGCGTCACATCGAGCTGGGCTGGCACTTTCTTCCTTCGCAGCTGGACGAATTCGTCAGTGTGCGTCCTCCTGAGCAGCGTCTCGACGAAAACTGGTACCAGGGCACGGCCGACGCGATTTACCAGAACATCTACACCATTGAAAAAGTTCGTCCCAGTGAACTGCTCATTCTGAGTGGCGATCATATCTATCGCATGGACTATTCCCGATTCATTGCTGCGCACCGTGCCTCCGGTGCGGACGCGACGATTGCCTGTCTTCCGGTGCCGATCGAGGAGGGGCGGCGGTTTGGCGTGATCGGGGCGGATGCTGACGGACGGATTCGGCAGTTTCACGAGAAGCCTGATTCCCCGACACCGCTCCCCGGGGACCCGGATCGGTGTCTGGCTTCGATGGGCATTTACGTGTTCAACACGGGTTTTCTTTTCGACCAGTTGTGTGAGGACGCCAATCATCCTGGCAGCCAGCGGGACTTCGGCCGCGACGTGATTCCGGCGATTATCGATTCTGCAAAGGTGATGGCGTGGCCGTTCACGTCGGCTGATGGTGCTGCAGGCTACTGGCGGGATGTGGGTACGCTTGATTCGTACTATGAAACCAGCATGGATCTCACCAGCGTCACTCCGGAGCTCAACCTGTACGATTCTGAGTGGCCGTTTCGCACCTGCCAGCCACCACTTGCGCCGCCGAAGTTTGTGTTCAGCGACAGTCAGGCGTCTCCACCAAGGGTCGGTACAGCTCTGGACAGCCTCGTCTGTCAGGGCTGCATTATTTCAGGGGGCCGGGTGGAGCGATCGATTCTGTCTCCACGTGTGCGCATCAACAGCTACGCATCCATCACCGGCTCGATTCTTTTTGACGGTGTCACAGTGGGACGCCATGCAGTGCTCAATCGCACCATAGTCGACAAGGATGTGGTGATCCCCGAGGGCCAGCAGCTGGGGGTGGACCTGGCCGCCGACGCTGCCCGGGGACTGACGGTGACTGAAGGCGGCGTCGTCGTGGTGCCTCGGGGTTATCAGTTCCGCTCGGCTGCCGGCACTGCCGGCAGTATCAGCACCGCGAGGGCGGACCGGGACCGCTGAGTTTCCCCTCCGCTGAGCTCTTGTTACACTCCACCGGCAGTCCACGGCGGTGGCGGCATCACTCTGACATCTGCGTCATCGTCAGCCGCAGCTGCTCAAGGGACCGTCTTTACCGGCATCTTTTCCGACAGGAAGTGTGCTCCATGGCCCAGGCGATCGTTGATCCGGCAGAATTACGGCGGTTCGCGCAACTGCTGCGACGGTTCAATGAAGAGTTGTCCGAGAAATCCGGAGTGGTCGCTGCACAGCTCAGTCACTTGGGACAAACCTGGCGGGACCAGGAGAACCTGCGGTTTACCGAAGAGTTCTCCGCCAATCTGCAGGCGCTGGGACGGTTCGTCAATTCGAACGAACAGTTCATCCCGTATCTGCTCAGAAAAGCCCAGCTTGTCGAAGAATACCTCCAGCAGCACTAAGTTTTGTGGAGGGTGTGGCCGTGTCGGGTTCAGCCAATGTCAATTCCACGGACGCGCTGCGGCGTTTTGCTGCCGCGGTGGCGTTGTTTCAGGAAGAGGCTCGATCCTGCCTGCAGGTGCTTGACGGCCAGCTTCGTCAGATGGTGCTCTGGCTGGAACAGGACCGGCCGATTTTCTGGAAGCGTGAGATCGAACACTGCATGCGGGAGATGAACGAAGCGCGGGTACGTCTGCATCAGTGTCACATGCGTCGCACCGGCGATTTTCGTCCCAGCTGCATCGAAGAGGTCAAGGCACTCGAAGCGGCCAAACGCGCCATGGAATCGGCCCAGCAGCAGATCCCGAACATCAGACGCTGGCACATCGAGGTTGCTCACGAAGGCAATGAGTTTCGCGGGCGTGCTTCCCAGCTCGCTCAAACCGTCGAACGCGATATTCCGCACCTGCTCGCACTGCTCGCTGCAGCCGCTGAGCGGCTTGAATCCTACGCGGCCATCCCCGCCCCGCCGCCGCTCGAAGTGCGGGCTCCGGATCCCCAATCCCCACCCTGAACTGCTCCTGAGGTCCCGCATGGTTCTTCATCGACTGCATATCGCCTGCTGCCTGGCTGCTGCTGTGCTGCCGGCGTTCTTCACACCGGTTGCCAATGCCCAGGAAGAGTCCTGGCCGGTTCCTCCTGAAGCCGTTGAACAGCCCGGCGTGCCAAAAGGCACGGTTAAGGGCCCATTCGAGTTCAGCAGCAGCAGGATTTATCCGGGAACTGTCCGGCAGTACTGGGTCTACGTCCCTGCCGCTTACGACCCGGCCAAACCCCCGTGCCTGATGATCGTGCAGGATGGCCTGGGCATGGCCAATGGCTGGAAGCTCCCGACCGTGCTCGACAATCTGATTCACTCCGGCCGGATTCCGGTGCAGCTGGGGTTATTTGTAAATCACGGTCAGGTGCCGGCGCCTTCCGATCAGGCGCAGCCGCGGTTTAACCGCAGCTTCGAATATGACGGACTGGGCGACCGATATGCACGTTTTCTGATTGAAGAACTGTTGCCGGAAGTGCGGAAGCAGTGGATCTTCAGCGATAACCCGGATGATCGCTGCATTGCCGGCGCAAGCTCCGGTGCGATCTGCGCGTTCAACGCAGCATGGGAGAGGCCGGATGCGTTTCGCCGCGTGTTCAGCACCATCGGCACCTACGTTGCACTGCGCGGGGGTGATCAGTTTCCGGGACTGGTGCGCAAAGTGGAAAACAAACCGCTGCGAGTCTTTCTGCAGGACGGCAGCCGGGATCTGGACATTTATGCCGGCAGCTGGTGGCATGCCAATCAGGCCATGCTCTCTGCCCTGCAGTATGCCGGTTACGACGTGAAGCATGTCTGGGGCAACGGTGCTCACAACAGCCGCCATGGCGCCGCCATCGTCCCTGAAGCACTCGAATGGCTCTGGCGCAGCCACCCGGAACCACTCAAACCCGGCCGTGCCCGCGAACGCCGCACGGATCTCGTGATCGACGGCGAAGACTGGCAGCAGGTGAGTTCCGGGCATGGCTTCACGGAAGGCCCCGCAGTCAATGCCGCCGGGGAACTCTTCTTCACCGATATTCCCAACAATCGCATCCATCGTGTGGATGGCGAAGGGCGTGTGCAGGTGTTTGCGGAACAGACGGGGAGTGCCAACGGGCTGGCCTTTGGTCCGGACCAGCGACTCTATGCCTGCCGCGCTGCTGACAGTCAGATCGTACGCTACAACAGCGATGGTTCATACGCCGTCTTCGCCTCGGGCGTCAAAGGAAATGACCTCGTACTGCTTCCTGACGGCAGCGGCTATGTAACGGAACCCACTGCCGGCAGGATCCTGCATTTCAACTCCGCCGGAACACTCACCGAAGTCGACAGCGGAATTGAATTCCCCAACGGACTGATGGTTTCGCCCGATCAGACGCTGCTGACTGTGTCCGACACCCGAGGCCGTTTCTGCTGGTCATTCTCGATTGCCGCCCCCGGAAAGCTCGCAGCAAAACAGGAATACGGCTGGCTGCACACTACCGACCATGGTCGCAGTGATGCCGATGGAATTGCAGTGGACACAGAAGGCCGAGTCTACGTCACCACGGCCCTGGGCCTGCAGGTCCTCGATCAGCTCGGACGCGTCAATCTGATTCTCAGCAAGCCCGCTCCCCAATGGCTGTCCAATGTCACGTTCGGTGGCAGCGATGGGGATGTGCTTTACGTCACCTGCGGCGACAGTGTCTGGAAGCGAAAAATCCGCGCGAAGGGCATCCGGACGATCGAAGCACCCATCAAACCCCCTCGCCCCGGACTCTGATTCGCGGGCCGCCGATGTTCCCGCCGCACAGCCCCTGAATCTCCCTGCCTGCCAGTTTCGGAACCAGTGTCATGTCGCAGCTCTTCAGCAGTTTGCTTGCGTTCGTTTCCGTCCTGCTGCCGTCTCTCGCTGCTCACGCACAGGATGTCGCCTGGCTGACTGAGGTGACTGCGGCTCCCGCGAACCCGGTGCTGCCAGCTCCCGGCCGCCTTGATCCGCTCCTCCCCCCGCCAGCGTCCAGCCTGGCCGACTGGAAGCAGCAGCGGAAACTGCTGGTGGCGCTCTGGCAGGAGTTCCTCGGACCAATGCCGCAGCCTGGTCCGCTCAATCTCACAGTGCTCAGGTCGGAGCAGTTGGATACGGTCGACAGGCGGCTTGTGGAGTACGACGGGGAACCGGGTTTGCGTGTGCAGGGCTGGCTTCTGGAACCACGCGACCGGAGCGGTCGTCTGCCGGCACTGGTGGGGCTGCATCAGACGACGAATGCTTCGATTGATGAGATCGCGGGTGTGAGTGGTCCGGATGCCATGCAGATTGGTCTGAAGCTGGCGCGGCGAGGCTTTGTCGTGTTTTGTCCGCGTTGTTTTCTGTGGCAGGATGCTGAGAATCTGAACGCCGCCGTGGAACAGCATCGTCAGCGACATCCCGGAACCACGGGCATGGCAAAGATGCTCTATGACGCCCGCCGTGGAGTGGACGTACTGGAGTCACTCGAGTCGGTGGACAGGACTCGAATCGGTGCCGTCGGCCATTCCCTGGGGGCCAAGGAAGTTCTGTACCTTGCTGCGTTTGATGAACGCATTCGGGCGGGTGTTGCCTGCGAAGGGGGACTCGGGTTTCGTTCCACCAACTGGGATGCACCGTGGTATCTCGGGCCGGCAATCCGCAGCGAAGACTTTCCGCTCAATCATCATCAGCTACTGGGATTGATCGCCCCGCGTCCGTTTCTTGTGGTTGGCGGTGAGAGCGGTCCGGGGGCGGCCGACGGTGACCGCTCGTGGGTGCTGCTGAACGCCGCACTGCCCGTCTGGAAACTTTACGGTTCCCCGCCCCGCCTCGCGCTGCTCAACCATCGCCAGGGGCACTCCATTCCCGACAGCACGTTTGCACGCATGGCGGAATGGTTGCAGGTATACACGGGGAAGGACGTAAATCAGCAGGCGGATGGGGCCTTCTGACGACGGTTCACAACTCCGTACGTTGCGCGGCGAACACTTGGCGGGCTGCGGGCTGCGTGTCCCGGTGAACTGAAATTCTGTGAGGCGGATTGACAGTCGTCGCCTCGCGCGGCCAGAATTGCTCAGGAGCCCTCTGCTCCTGCAGTCCCCATGTTCATCGCCCCTTTTTCAGCCAGGTCAGGCAAATCCATGAGCCGTTTTGATGTGGCTGTGATCGGCGGAGGCGTTGTGGGGCTGGCGACGGCCTGGCAACTCCAGCAGCGACGTGCAGACCTGCGTCTGGTTGTGCTGGAAAAAGAGGGGCAGCTGGCATTTCATCAGACCGGTCGCAATTCAGGGGTGCTGCATTCCGGAATCTATTATCGGCCCGGCACTTTAAGGGCTCAGAACTGTCGTGCCGGCAAGGTGGCATTGGAGGAATTTTGCGAGCGGTATGGTGTGGCGTGGCGTCGGACCGGCAAGGTGATTGTGGCGGTGGACGAATCACAGCTGGGACAGCTGGAACTGATTTTCGACCGAGGCCGTCAGAACGGGGTGCAGTGCGAAGTGATAGACGGCAATCGTCTGCGGGAACTGGAACCGCACTGTGCCGGCATTCGCGCAATTCACGTACCGGAATCCGGCATCGTTGACTATCCCGGTGTCTGCGGGCGTCTGGCAGAGCTGTTGCAGGCTGGCAGTGCCGAAATTCGGTTGAACTTTCGCGTGACGGGGATTCGTCAGTCGACGGATTGTATTGCTCTCGAGAGTCCCGGGGGAGTGATTGAAGCGCGGCAGGTGGTCAACTGTGGCGGGCTGCACAGTGACCGGCTGGCGCGGCTGAGCGGTCAGCGTCTGCGTGAGCGAGTGGTGCCGTTTCGGGGCGAGTACTATGAACTGCTCCCGGAAGCCGAACATCTCTGTCGCACCCTGATTTATCCGGTTCCTGATCCGCGATTTCCTTTTCTGGGGGTGCACTTTACGCGGATGGTCCATGGCGGGGTGGAATGCGGCCCGAACGCCGTGCTGGCTCTTGCCCGCGAAGGCTACACCTGGGGCACCATCAGTCCGCGCGACCTCCTTGAATCGCTCACCTATCCCGGTTTCCTCCGCCTGCTGGCTCGCAACTGGAAAACGGCGATCGGCGAAGTGCATCGATCGCTCTCCAAAGCCGCCTTTGTGAGGGCTCTGCAGCGGCTGGTTCCGGAAATCCGCGCGGAGCACCTGCGGGCCGGCCCGGCGGGCGTTCGAGCGCAGGCGCTGGGATTGGACGGCAGACTGCTGGACGATTTCCTGATTCTGCGGCATGAGCGGATGATCAATGTCTGCAATGCACCCTCACCGGCCGCCACCGCGTGCCTGAATATCGGTCGTCTGGTGGCAGATGAAGTGCTCGGCGGCAGGTGAGCTGTCCGGTGGCAGTGGACGCTGCCCTGCAGTTGTTGACCAGCGTGGTCCCCCAGCTCTCTGATTTCGTGTCGCACAACGCCAGAAGGAACACAACGCCGCAAGGTGCCATGCACCTTAACGCGAAAAAGCCGGCAGTTTCCCGCAAAATCGCAGCGCTGACACCGCCACAAGGTGCCATGCACCTTAACGTGAAAAAGCCAGCATTTTCCCTCAAAAATCGCAGCGCTGACTGGAGGTCGTGCTCGCAGCCATTCAGCCACTTTGCGACTCTGCTTCTGCGC
>CAZLOQ010000098.1:0-22146 GCA_964561125.1 uncultured Chitinophaga sp.
CCCCGTAGGGATTTGAACCCCAACTGACAGAGCCAGAATCTGTCGTGCTACCTATTACCCCGTGGTGTAACTGGTAGCACGACAGATTCTGGCTCTGTCAGTTGGGGTTCAAATCCCTACGGGGTAACTTTCGCTTCTGATTCAGGCCGTCCGATTTTTCGGGCGGCTTTTTTTGTGCCCGACGTGTTTTCTGCTGTCGTTTCATCCCGCCGGCACGTGTCAGTGTCCGGTTGTTGGCTGCACTTTTGACTGCGGACCGGAGAAGCATACATGTACTACAAGCGACTGCCAGGTGCCCGACAATGGGCCGTGTGTCTGCTGTTCTGGATGGTCTTCAGCCCCGCTGTCAGCGGCCACGAGGCCGTGACTTCGTCATTGCGTGCGGGTGCAGCTACCAGCAATATCACCCCGCAGCTTGGTGGCGGAATCGTCGGTGGATTTGCTCCGGTGCCCTCCACCGACATTCACGACGAACTGCATGCCCGCTGTCTGGTGCTGGATGACGGCCGAACACAGGTGGCGCTGGTGGTTTGTGATCTGCTGGGCATCCATCAGAAAGTCAGCGAATCTGCCCGTCGCCGCATCGAACAGCAAGCCGGCATTCCGGCCACGCATGTGCTGATTTCCGCCACCCACACGCACTCCGCCACAAGCGCCCTCGGAGCAGCCCGGTATCAGCTCGACATTGAACTGGACGAATATCAGCAGTTCGTTGTCCAGCGAATCGCCGATGGTGTGCAGAGAGCCAAAAATCGGCTGCGGCCGGCCGAAATTGCGTTTGGAACCGTCGACATTCCTGAACACCTTTTCAATCGCCGCTGGTACATGCGGGATGGCACCGTGCCCCTGAATCCGTTCGGGACCATTGATCGGGTGAAGATGAATCCACCGGCCGGCAGTCCGAACCTTGTTGAACCGGCCGGGCCGATTGATCCGACCGTCTCGATGATCAGTCTGCGCGAGCCTGGTGGCCCGGGAATAGCTGCCTTCACAGCATGGTCGCTCCATTATGTCGGCGGCACCGGCCCCAACAGTATCTCTGCCGACTACTTCGGGATGTACTGTCGTGAACTGGAGCGGCTGCAGGCCGTACCCGACGCGGCACCTCCATTCGTTGCCATGATGGCCAACGGAACAAGCGGCGACATCAACAACATCAACTTCCGCAATCCGCGTCCATCCAAACCGGCGTGGGAACAAATGCGGTTTGTCGCCCACGATGTGGCCGAACAGGTGCACAATGCCCTGCCCTCACTCCAGTATCGCTCGGACGTCACATTGAATGCGGCCTGGCGGGACCTTGAAATTGGTCTGCGTCATCCTTCACCCGAGCAGCTCCACTGGGCTGAACAGGTGCTGACGCAGCCACCACCGCCCGCGGGAAAAATCGATCTGTCCCGCGTCTATGCCGAACGCGTTCGCAGCCTGGAATCGCAGCCCGTCAGCACCTCCATTCCGCTCCAGGTTCTGCAGCTTGGTCCAGTCTGTATCGGGACCATGCCGTGTGAGGTGTTCTGTGAAATCGGGCTGGAATTCCGCCGTCGTGCACCCGCACAGCCCGCTTTCCTCGTGTCGCTCGGTCATGGCTATTTCGGCTATCTGCCGACACCATCGCAGCATCTGCTGGGCGGATACGAAACCTGGCTCGGCACCAATCGACTCGAAGTCGACGCCTCCGACAAAATGCTCAGAGCGCTCTTTGAAATGGCAGCGGCCGTCAAACCAGCGGGTGGCGGGAGCGAGCCGAAGTGACCCTGAAGCCGGAGACTCCAGACAGGCCGGACGAGCCGGACGAGCCGGACGAGCGGCGAGCGGCTTCGCGATCAGTTGCGGCCAGCACGTCGCGCGGCCGCCTTGTTTCCCTTGATCAGTTCCGCGGCTTCACCATGCTGGGAATGCTGGTCGTGAACTTCCTGGGAAGCTACGACGTCTGTCCGCGTCTGCTGCAGCACACCCACGATTACTGCAGCTTCGCAGACACCATCATGCCGCAGTTTCTGTTTGCCGCCGGTTTCTCGCTCCGGCTGACGCTGCGTGCGCGGCTTGAGCGTGATGGCCGTGTTCCCTGGGGACGGCTGATGCGGCGAGTTGCCGCACTGTCAGCCATTGCCATCATCTGGTATTCGATTGCCGATGCGGCTGATCTGCTCGCCCGGCTGCGGACTCAGCCTCTGCCGGAGGTGCTTGCCGTCTGCGGCAAGCGACAGTGGTTTCAGACGCTGCTGCATATCGCGGCCACAACACTCTGGATCAGTCCTGTGGTGCTCTGCCGACCCCGCACACGGCTGTTGTTTGCCCTCGCATCGGCTGCGCTGCACGTCGGATTGTCCTGGTGGTTTCTGTTCGACTGGGTGCATGCGGCTCCGCGAGCCATCGACGGCGGGCCACCGGGATTTTTGTCCTGGTGTCTGCCGGCAATCGCAGGGACCCTCGCCTGTGATCTCGTGCGTGACTGCACTGCACACCAGCGGTCATCCGCGCTGCCGAAACTGTCTGCTTTGGGCTGTCTTCTCTGCGGTGGAGGCTGGCTGTTGTCTCAGCCAACAGTGCTTTACTCCGTGCCTGCTGCATCGGCACCGCAGCCGCAGCTGGCTGCCGACGCAGTGATTCCGCATCCCGATCGCTTTGCGGCGTGGAACGGTCAGTTCGCAGAACCTCCTTTTGTTCCTCCCCCACCGTCTCAGCAGCGGCAGTGGAACTACTGGATGATGACCCAGCGAGCCTGTTCGATTTCGTACACCCTGTTCACAGCCGGCGTGTCCTGCCTGGTCTTCGGCGGCTTCCGGATGGCGTGTGATTTGCGTGGCAGGGAGTCCGCATTGCTGCGGACACTGGGAACGAATTCACTCGCAGCCTACATTCTGCATGATGTCGTCGGCTGGTGCGTGTCCCCTTTTCTCAGCCACGATGCCGCTTTCGTGTCTGTTCTTGCGGGGCTGGCTTTGTTCATTGCAACGACAGCTGGTGCCTGTCGTCTGCTTGAACTCAGGGGCTGGTACCTGCGTGTCTGAATCTTCCGGCCATTCCCTTCCCCCACCCACAGGAGCCCCTGGCAATGAAATTTCGAAGTCTTCTGGGATCCGCTGCACTGCTGCTGTCTCTGCATACCGCAGCTCGATCGGGTGACGACCCGAACTGGCTGCGTATTCGGCTGGATGAACGTTTTCGTTCTGAAGGAGTGGCCGCGGGCGATTTTAACGGCGATGGCGTTCCCGACGTGGTGGCCGGAGATGTCTGGTATGAAGCACCGCCTCTGGATTCTGATCGGCACACCGATGGCAGTGCATGGAAGATTCACGAAGTTCGCGTTCCGGGAGAATTCGTGGCGGGTGTTGGCTACAGCAACAGCTTCTGTAATTTTGTGCACGACATCAACGCGGATGGTCACCCTGATGTGATTATTGTTGGCTTCCCGGGCGATCCGTATCACTGGTATCAGAACCCTGGCCCTGGCAGCAGCGAACTCTGGAAGCAGCACGTCATCTGGACCAGCATCTGCAATGAGTCGCCTGAATTTGAGGACCTTGACGGGGACGGTCAGCGGGAAATTGTGCTGGGTTCCCAGCCGGAATCGCAGATGGGCTTCAACTTCCTTCCCAAACCCACCGCTCCCGCAGCACAGTCCCCCTTCCAGGCCATCAGCGAGAAGGGTGATCCGGGACAGAACGGCACCTTCAAGTACTACCACGGTCTGGGCGTGGGAGATATGAATGGGGACGGTCATCGTGACGTACTGATTGCTCACGGCTGGTGGCAGAACCCGGGCAAAATCGGCGATGGAAAAACCTGGGCCTTCCACCCCGTGCGTATTCAAACGGACAAAGGCCCGCAGCCGCTCCCTCCATGCGCCAACCTCTATGCAGATGACCTCGACAGCGACGGTGATATGGACATCTTCCTCAGCTCCGCACATGCCTTCGGCGTCTGGTGGGCCGAAAACACGGGCACGGACACCTGGAAACTGCACGAAATCGACAAATCGTTTTCCCAGACACATGCCGTGGAACAAGTGGACATCAACGGGGATGGCCAGCTGGACTATGTCACCGGAAAACGCTTCTTTGCGCACAATGGAGCGGATCCCGGGGCACACGACCCTGTGGTCATGTACTGGTTCGAAGTTGTCCGCACGAAAGGCCAGCCCCCCGCGATCACTCCGCACCGCATTACTGCCGGAACCGGCACTGGAGTCGGTACGCAGTTTGAAATTCATGACATGAACCGTGACGGTCGCCCCGACATCGTGCTGTCGAACAAAAAAGGCGTCAACGTGCTGCTGCAGAAACCGGCAAAGCCCTGATGCCATTGCACTCGGCTGCCGTGCACTCGACGGGGGCGACGTGTGAAACACCACCCGTCGCTCCCGTTGCCGCCGTTCAGTGCGTGGCTGCGATGACCACGGCGGTACCGCTGGCCGAAACCATGAGCATGCCGTTGGACTGTCCGAGGACTTCATAATCAAGGTCGACGCCGACGACGGCATTGGCGCCCAGGGACATAGCGCGCTGCTGCAGTTCCTGTAGTGCCAGTTCCCGCGCGTTCTGCAGCTCACGTTCATAGGTCGCACTGCGGCCCCCCACGAGGTCCCGGATTCCCGCAAAGAGATCCTTGAAAAGGTTCGCTCCGAGGACCGCTTCGCCCGCCACAACGCCGCAGTAACGCTGGATCGTGTGTCCGTCGACGGATGGAGTTGTCGTCACAATCATGTTGACCTGCTTTCCTGTTGTTCCTGCATCCCTGTGAAAACGTGCACTCGCGGGCACCTCGGCGGATATTCGCCGACACCCTGCGAATCTTAGCAGATCATCGTCGTTTTGTTGAGTATTGCTTTCAGTCATGCCCGCACTCAAAGCATCGTCGGAACCGTTTAAGCAGTACGACGAAAGACCAGACAACCTCAGGCCAGTGAGCCTGATTCACCGGACTGGGTTGCTCCCTGCTCAGAAAGGCGGCTGTGAACGGGTACCCACCCTCCCACAACAAGGGGCTCCAGTCTTTCACAGGTACTTGCGTTCGGCGCCTTTTCCTGCTACACCCGGGCATACTCAGCAACCGGTCAGGGCTCTACTTTCAACCCGGAGACAACCCGTGTCGGAAATCGACGTATACAAGGAATGGCTCGGCATCCCGGAAGGCGTGCGTCCGCCGGACTACTACACCCTGCTGCGACTGAAGCAGTTTGAAGACGACATCGAAAAAGTCCGGGCCAACTATCGCAAGCTGAATGCCCATGTGCGCAAGTACGCCACGGGCCAGTATCTCGTACGTTCTCAGGAACTGCTCAATGAACTCGCCAAGGCAATGCTCTGCCTGACCGATCCTGACGGCAAGGCAGAATACGATCGCAGTCAGGGCCGGGCAGCCTCAGAGGATGCTGGTGACGAACCGCGCACTGTGCTTGAATATCTCGCCGCCCGCAGCCTGATTCGTCGTGGACAGATTCCCGAGATCGAACATTTCGCAGACGCCCGGGGGTTGTCGCACCGGGACGCGGTGATTCAGATGAAGCTTGTCGAACCGGCTGACGCCTCCAGGGCACTCGCTGCCGAACTCAGAATTTCCTGGGTCGACCTCGAAGATATGCTCCCCGACGACACAGTGCTCGACCGGATCCCGCGGCGACTGGTCAAAAAACACTCCTGCCTGCCCCTCTTTGAAGACCGGGGCTATCTGCTCGTAGCCTGCCCCGACGAGCCCTCTCACGAACTGGAGGAGGAAATTCGGATCCGCTGTTCGCTGCCAATGCGCCCTGTGCTGGCGCTGCCGCGAGCAATTAATCAGGCCATCGCCAAATACTACGCTCCGGGTATGCGCGACGAAGCCACCGCGACCGAAGAATCTGCAGCCGCAAAATCCGGTCCCGCAAAGGGCGGCTCGAAAAAAGATGCAAAGCCCGACAAACCCGCCGCAAAAGCTCCGGTCCGCAGCAAATCAACGCCTCTCTCCGCCGAGCAGAAGAGTGAACGCGTGAAGATCGCTGCCATCGCAGCCTGCTGGTGCACAATGGGGATCATCTGGGGCGGCTGGCTGCTCGGCGGAGGCAGTGTTTCCATTCCTGTGATCCTGCTGGGCGCCGTGGCCGGCGGCGGATTGTTTGCGGTACTCAAATTCACCTGGGCCGCCTGATTGGAGCTCGCCGATGCAGGTTGACGGCGGCACTCAACTGTTCAAGATACGGCGTCTGATTACCCGGCGGCTCATCCTCACAGCATTCGCCGTGATCGTTGCCTGCACCGTTTCTGCTCGGCCCTCATCCGCACAAAATTCCCCTGATGGCAGCTCAGCCATTCGTTTCAATCGCGATGTTCGCCCATTGCTGTCCGACCGCTGCTTTCGCTGTCACGGCCCGGATACAGCAACCCGCGAAGCTCAGCTGAGGCTCGATCAGCCGCTCCCCGGCCCCGACATCCTCAACTCGCTGCTGCAGCGGATTACCAGCCATGATCCGGCTGTCAGCATGCCGCCACCGGATTCCGGACTGACCCTCACAGAGCCGGAAGTCAATCTGCTCCGCCACTGGATTGCTCAGGGAGCACACTACGAAACGCACTGGTCTCTGACAGCCCCCCGGCGCCCCGCATTGCCGTCAGTCTCCCTGCAGGACTGGCCTCGGCAGCCGCTGGACTGGTTTGTCCTCGCGGAACTTGAACGCCGGGGACTGCAGCCGGCACCTCCGGCCGACCGCAGCACGTGGCTCCGCCGTGTTTCACTCGATCTCACAGGACTCCCGCCAACCACCGATGAGCGGGCAAGCTACCTTGCCGACTCGTCCCCGCACGCTGAGGAACGCGTGGTTGATCGTCTTCTGAATTCCCCGCATTTCGGCGAACGACTCGCTCTCGACTGGCTCGACAGCGCTCGCTACGCCGACACCAACGGCTACTTCTCTGATCTCGAACGCCCCATCTGGCCATGGCGCGACTGGCTCATCGAAGCCTTTAACAGCGGAATGCCGATTGACCAGTTCACAGTCGAACAGCTGGCCGGCGATCTGCTCCCGGAGGCCACACTGTCGCAGAGGATTGCCACGGGCTTTCATCGCAATCATATGGTCACGAATGAAACCGGTGTGATCGATGAAGAGTACCGTGTGGAGTATGTCGCTGATCGCGTCGACACAACCGCCGCTGTCTGGCTGGGGCTCACAGTCGGCTGTGCCCGTTGTCACGATCACAAGTTCGATCCGATTTCCCAGCGCGAGTACTATCAGCTGTTTGCCTTCTTTAATCAGGTGCCTGAAAGCGGACTTGCACCAGATTCCCCGCCACCACTGCTGGAGACGGCCGATCAGGCATGGCATCAGCAACTTGAACAACTGCAGACGAAAGCCCGGGACCTTGGGAAAAATGTTGCCGCATGCCTTGAACAGATCCGTTCCAGCCATCCGCAATGGGAGGCTGATCTGCTGCGAACGGCCCTGCCAGTTCCGGCCAACGGCCTGCACTGCGAACAGCTTTTCAACGAATCTTCCGGGGAGACTTCCGGAATCCGCGGCCAGTCGCTCAAACTCGGCCCCACCGAATCGCTCCTGCTGGACCCGGAACCGCCGTTCGAGTTCGATCGACCGTGGACGGTGGCATTCTGGGTGCGGGTTGAAAATGCGTCACTCGCCTGTCTGCTGTCGACCGTCAGGCCCGACCGTGATCGCCGCGGAATGGAACTGCTGTGGCAGAAAGGGCGCCTGAAGCTCAGCCTGATTCATCACCGCGAAACCAATGCTCTGCACGCCAGCACCCGCACAACCATGCAGGCTGGTGGCTGGCATCACATCGCAGTTGTCTGGCACGGATCGAAACACGAAAGCCCTCTGCAGATCTTCACAGACGGACAGCTCCAGCCGCTGCAGTACGACCGCCGGTCACTCAGTCAAAGTATTGCTGCGGGGCCCCTGTGGGTTGGCAGAAGCAGCGACGGGCTGGGATTCAGTGGACGCATGGATCAGCTGAGGATTTACAGCCGGGCACTTTCGCCGGACGAGATTGCCTCAGGGTTGTATCGCAGCGAACGGCTCACAGGAATCCTCGAAACCGACGCGGCAGCACGCACGGCCGAGCAGCAGCGGCTGCTCGACCGGGAACTGCTGGCCGCATTCGCTCCGGACCCCGACAGGTCACTCGGGCAGCAGCTGGAAGACGCGCAGCGATCTGAATCTGAGTGGCTCAGAAGCAAACCGCAGACGCTGGTGATGGCAGAGTTACCGCAGCCACGGGAGACTTTTCTGCTGGTGCGCGGCCAGTACGACCAGCGGGGGGAACGAGTGCTCCCGGATGTCCCGGCACTGCTTCCACCGCTGCCCGCAAACGCGCCTCGAAATCGACTGGCGCTCGCACGCTGGCTGGTGAATCCTGATCATCCGCTGACATCGCGAGTGCTTGTCAACCGCTGGTGGGCCATGCTGTTCGGAGCGGGCCTCGTTCGCACACCCGGCGACTTCGGGGCCCAGGGCGAACTCCCATTGCATCCGGAACTGCTGGACTGGCTGGCTCTTGACTTTCAGCAGAACGGCTGGAATCTGAAGCAGCTGCTCAGGGGTATCGTCCTGAGTGCGACCTATCGTCAATCGTCTGCGTCCTCGCCGGAAGGGTGGCGGGAGGATCCGGAAAATCGACTGCTGGGCCGTGGACCGCGTTTCCGACTTCCCGGGGAACTTGTTCGCGACCAGGCTCTTGCTGTGAGTGGGTTACTCTCCAGGCATCGTGGTGGTCCGAGCATTCGACCGTGGCAGCCTCCGGGGCTTTGGGAATCGGTTTCCTGGGACAGCGAGCTGACATGGGAGCAGCAGCATGACGAGCAGCAGTACCGCCTCAGTCTGTATATTTACTGGAAGCGTCAGGCCCCTCCACCGTCACTGCTCATCTTTGACAGTCCGACTCGCGAAACCTGCACGCTCCAGCGTCCGCGAACCAATACCCCCCTGCAGGCGCTGGTCCTGCTCAACGACCCGGCGTTTATTGAAGCAGCCCGTGTTCTGGCAGCCCGCGTTCTGCAGGCGAATGTCAGTGAAGACGAGCGACTGTCACTGGCTTTCCGCGAAGTGCTGGCGAGAGATCCGCGGGGGGCAGAATCGGCGGTGCTGGAGCGGTTGTTGCAGCAGCAGCTGAAGTCCTGCCGCGACAACCCCGAAAAAGTCCGGCAGCTTGCTGCTGTCGGCGACGCCCCGCTCGATCCTCGGATAGACGCAACAGATCTGGCTGCATGGACCACTGTGGTGAGTTCCCTGATGAATCTTGATGAGTTTGTCAATAAGCCTTGAATGCTGAGGGCCTGCAATGCATCGTCGGCAGTTTTCCGCAGGAGTCTGCAGTGGCACTGCAGCGGCGGCCGCACTGTATTCGCTCCTCCAGGAAAACGGCGCCGCGCAGGCGGCTCCGCATGCAAACCCATCAGGTACTCTCGGGTTGCCGCATCATCCGCCGCGGGCGCGGCGAGTGATTTCGCTGTTCATGCATGGTGGTCCTTCGCAGCTGGATCTCTGGGATGACAAACCACTGCTGCGGGAACGACATGGGGAAGAGCTTCCGCTGTCGGTGAGGGGCAATCAGCGGCTCACCGGGATGACTTCCGGACAGGCCGCATTCCCGCTGGCCGCCTCTGCGTTCAGGTTTCGGCAGCATGGCGAGTGCGGAATGCGGGTCTCTGAACTCCTGCCGCGGCTGGCCACCTGTGCAGATGATATCTGCCTTGTTCGCTCCGTTCACAGCGAAGCCATCAACCACGATCCGGCTGCGACATTGCTGCAGACAGGGCACCAGCAGCCTGGACGCCCGAGTTTCGGCAGCTGGCTGAGCTACGGGTTGGGAAGTGAAAATCGGGACTTGCCGTCCTTTGTGGTGCTGCTTTCCCGCGGCAGCGCGGCCCGACCGGCAGATCCACTCTATCCGCGGCTTTGGGGCTCCGGATTTATTCCCTCCAGTCACCAGGGCGTCAGTTTTCGCGCCGGTGGTGATCCTGTGCTGTATCTTGGAAATCCGCCCGGAATTGATGCCCGCGACCGTCGACAGATGCTGGATGCCATCGCGGAACTGAATCGCGGTGAGCTGTCCCGATTGCAGGATCCGGAAATCGAGACGCGGATTGCTCAGTATGAAATGGCGTTCCGGATGCAGGCGTCTGTGCCGCAGTTGACGGATTTGTCATCCGAAACGCCGGCCACCTTCGACCAGTATGGTGCGGATTCGCGAACTCCCGGAACCTTCGCCGCCAACTGCCTGCTCGCACGGCGGCTGGCGGAAAGCGGCGTGCGATTCATCCAGTTGTACCACCGAGGCTGGGATCAGCACTATAATCTGCCGGGAGATCTGCGGCTGCAGTGTCAGGACGTCGACCAGCCCTGTGCCGCGCTGCTGCAGGACCTCAAACAGCGCGGACTGCTGGATGACACGCTGATTTTCTGGGGCGGTGAATTTGGCCGCACCACGTACAGCCAGGGACGGCTGGAACGAGGCAACTACGGCCGCGATCACCATGGCCGCTGTTTCTCCGTGTGGCTGGCCGGCGGTGGTGTCCGGGGTGGAACTGTGTACGGGGCGAGCGATGAATTCGGCTGGAGCCCTGCGGAGCATCCTGTGCATATTCACGATCTCAATGCGACTCTGCTGCACTGCCTCGGCATCGACCACACGCGACTCACACACCGCTTCCAGGGACGCGACTACCGGCTGACCGATGTGCATGGAAGCGTGATCGATGGGTTACTGTCGAAGTCCGTTTGATTGCTGCGGGCACAGGAAACGGGAAGATACGTCTCCACGCACGTTGCCGGCGAACTGGTGCAGGCTGCACGCGTGATTCCGGAACCGGCAGAATGGCAGATCGCTCAGGCGGCATCGGCTGCTCACAGCGGTGTCAGACTGAAAAGGATTCTGCATCGTGGATCGTGCTTCGAGTGGACTGCGGATGTCAGCGAGTTTGCCTCGCTGAACCAGGCCCCTGCCAATTCCTGCTGCCCAGAAACATGGCTGAAATCAACGCGTGTTTCGCGCAGTTGCGTCTCGCAGGCGCGGATGTAACATGTCACTCGGCGGCTCACTCTGCTCGTTCACCGAAATGGCACAGCGGCAATGACGTGGCGGTTTGGTCATCACATTATCCCGGCTCCGTCCGGGCCGGATCGCGTGGTCTCCATTGCACTGCCCGCCGTCATGCCCGCAAAGCCGCTCGTCGTACTCTGCACCGATGGGCAGGCTCTGCCTGCGTTCTCCACAGGTCTTTCCTCGGCACGACCTGATTTGCATCCGGTGCTGATTGGAGTGCACAGTGATCCGCAGTCGCGGGCTCAGGATTATCTGTTTGACGGGGGCGTTCATTACCAGGCCCACGAAGATTTCTTTGTCGACGTGCTTCCGGTGTGGCTGTATGCCGAATACGGCCTGTCACTCGAACGATCCCGGACCGTGGCATTCGGTTTTTCAAATGGTGGCGCGTTTGTATTGACGATGGGACTCCGTCACCCGGACTCGTTCTCTGCGATATTTTCGTTTTCAAGTCCCAAGCTGCCGACCAGACCCTGTGTTTCGCGACATCAGTTCCCGATGCCGGCGATTTATCTGGCAACCGGGTGCATTGGGCCGGAGAAGAAAATTCGGCAGAACGTACTGCAGCTTGCTCGCTGGCTCAGGAGTCGCGACATTCCTGTGACAGTTTCAGAAAAACAGGCTGGCCATACCCTCGACTTCTGGGCCGCGGAATTCCCGGCTGCACTGGATTGGTTTCATTCACACACGAACGCTCCGACGGAAAAAAGTCAGTCAGGAAACCCATAAACCCTTGTCCGTTTCCGGTGCATCGTGCATTGGCATCTGCACGAACATTGCCCGCAGACCGCTCACAGATGTCACCGCCACGGTGAACATCGCGAGCAGGAGACTGGCTCCGGACCTTTGGTGATCAGCACCGGTAACTGTCGACTGAGCGACGCCCCGACTTTCACGGGTGTCGCAGCGGCCCTTCACTTGTCCTCGGGTGTGATGAGCATCCAGCAGAGCCGGGTGCGGTCAGCTGTTGTGTGGAGGTGCTGGAGGAGATCAATCAGTGAGGGTTCAAATTTAATCTGCCGCGTTTTGCGTCCGTCCGCGATGCGAATGGGGCGGGCGGCGTCGAAGTCGGGAAATTCGGGTGAAAAGGCAATCCTGAAGTTGCCGGGTGCGGATGTGACGCGGAGCAGATTGCGTTCGGAAAAGCGGGCGGTGAGAGTAGCTGGGCGGAAGCCGTCGGAGTCGGGGGCGGAGGGGGCGTCCAGTTGTGCGAACTGGCTGGGGAGCTGATGCAGCAGGATCCAGCCGTGGTCGAGGTCGGTGGAGCGAAGAAGTCTGGCGTGGATTTGTTCCGGGAAGCGATTTCGGCGATGGAGTTTCATCCAGCGAAAGATGTCGTCGGCCTCTTCATAAAAGCTTTCTGCGCCCCGGTTCGGGTACTTGATGAACATGACGTCAAAATTGACCGGGATTTCGTCGCCGCGGCGGAAGAGTTTGGCTGCGAGGATCTGCATCCGTTCGAACCAGAGCGGGTGAGCATCTCCGAGGACGACATACCACGGAATCTGAATGGCGTTGCCGGCTGTCCACTGGATGTGTCTGCGTCCGGTGCTGCTGATGGCGGCAAGTCCGGCGAACAGGTGGGGGTGTGAGCAGGCGACGTCCATGGCGGCGTCACCTCCATAGCCGTGTCCGGCGACGAATACGCGGTCATCGTCAATCCGCAGTCCGAGTTTCAGTTTGCGGACGAGGCTGAGGAACTGGCGGTGCTGATCAGCGGATGCAGTCCACTGGTCATCGGCAGCCTGATCGGGGGATGCAGTCCGGGGAACGACGACGATCCAGCCATGCATTTCGGCCTGGGCCTGCCACCACTGAAGCCACACCGCAGGGTCGGTCCCGGGTTGCGGGAAGGCAATCAGGAGTGGCCAGGAGCGGGTCTCGTGATATTCCGGCGGCGCGATACCGATGGCGCCGAGGGATTCCGCATCGGGCTCGATCACGAAGGGCAACCCGGAATTGTTTTCGGAACTGCCGAGCGGGATGGGGCTGGGGGAAGGCAGGAGGTTGATGAGCGCCGCTGCGCGTTCGACGGTGAGCGGGGTGATTTTTGTAAGCTGATCGAGCAGGCTGGTTTTTTCGAGTGGTGAGTCGGGGCTGGTGGCGAGGAAGTCCAGAAGGAGTTGCCGGGCTTCCGCGAGCTGGAGTGAGTCGGAGAGTGACTCCAGTGTCTGATCGGTTCCCATGAGCCAGCCGGAGAGAGCGATGGCAAGTTGTGCGTCGGCTGCGGGGCGATCTGCGGGTGGCTGAGTCTGAACAAGTTCGAAGGCGGCCATGCGGGGAATGGAGTCGGGGTCGAGTTCAGCGAGTGCGGAGCGGACGGCATCCATCGCGGAGGAGCGAAGATCAGGATCGGGCAGTTCGGCGGCCAGTGCGGGGAGCACCAGCTGAAGGCGTTCGATTCTCTGGCCGATTTCGTCGTAGTCACGAACGATGCGTTCAACGCGGACGATGGTTTCGGGGGTGAGGTCAGACTTGGGGTGCAGGCGCGCACCGTTGGAGGCCAGTTGATGCTGACCGGACGCTGCGCGTTCTTCGAGCGCCTGTGTGATTCTGACAGCAAGTTGTTCACGGACATGCTGGATTTGCTGAGCCGTGCGATCCTGCAGTTGTGGAAAGTCGGCCATGGTGGTCTGGAGCAGGAGTCCGGCTTCCGGGAGCCGATCAGCGAGCATGAGCATCCGGGCAAGTTCAAGTCGACGTGTGGGATTTGCGGAATAGTCCTCGACCTGCGTCAGCAGGCTCAGAAGGTGCTGGCGCGGAATGGCATCCAGCTGCACCGCATACTCCCAGTCATGTGTAGTGCTGGTGACGACGGCATAGAGTTCGTTGATGGAAGTCACTGCAGCTGTCACATCGCGGGATTCGCCGTTGCCGCGAATGGTTTTACCGCGTGCGAAACCCAGTTGATCGAACGTGCTCAGCTGGGGCAGGATGAGTGGACGGACATCGCGCCGTTGTCTGGTGCGCGGGACGGCGAAGGACTGCGCGGGCCATGCATTGACGTCTGCGACGGGGGGATCGGTACGGCGAGTCGGCACGTAGATTTCGCGGGATCCCTGATGGATCAGCCGCATGAGCAGCTTCTGTTCGATCCGATCAACCGCCCGACCACTGGAGGGTGCAGGTGCCAGTGTTGTTGCGGGCGAGACCATGCCGTTGAGGATCAGGCCGTTGCGAAGCCTCACGGTCGCCGCCTGCGGTTTTTCGCGCTCGACGGGCAGGATGCGGATTTCGCCGGGAGCCTGATCAGGTTCGTCGGCTGAATTGCACTGCTGTGCGAACAGTCCGCAGAGGGCGGCCATCAGGAGGCAATGAAAGCCGGACGTGCGTGCATTCCAGCTGCTGCGGCCGCCAAACTCAGTGGGGCGCGATTCCTGCAAGCGAAGCATTTCGATATCTCCGTGTCAACGCCATCGGGACGCGTTCCGTGGTGGATACGGAGTTTAGCGGAGGCGGACAGCGGTTGCGATCGCAGACCCACCCGGGGCCTCCCGAGGGGCGGGTGGCCTGGGTGGCAGCGACTTGTCCTGAATCAGGAAATTTTCCTGCGACTATTTCATGAAGAAATCAGTGGGCCCGCGGAGGGTGTAGTAGGGGTACTGATAGAGGGCGGGCGGCAGATTTTCCGGAGGATACATGAGTCCATCGGGAACGGAGTAGGTGTGGAAGTTGCGGTGCACAGGAACAAAGGGCAGGTTGCAGTTACCCTGGGCGTGTCCAGGATGACCGCTCTGACATTGCGGGCAGGGCGCTGCGGCAGGTCCTGAGACCCATTCACCGGGCCCCTGGCCACGAATTGCAGGGGTGCTGGAGGCGCACCCTGAGAGGACAAGGTAGATGGCGGATGAAAACAGAATTGCGACAGTTGTTCGCTGCATGAATGGTTCCCCCCGAAGTTTCGCCGGTGGCCTGAAGAGCAAGTTTTTTCGGCCTGCCGCGCTCACGATTGCTCTGTTATCGGCAGTTCCTTCGCTGAATCCTGCAGGATCCCTGCAACCGGCGGCAGAAAATTGCGGAAATTCAGAAGATCTTGCGAAATTGGAGGGTGCGGCATACAGTGCACACAGCGTGCGGACGGAGTGTCCTCGTGGTTGTTATCGAACGGAGTATTGCTGTGCAATTGGCTGCTTCCACACGAAGTCTGTGGGATCTTTCCTTCCCCGACGCCTGCATTCAGTTGCAGGAGCTGGGGTATGACAGTGTGGAAATCTGTCTGGACGAGCGACTGGATCACCTCAAGCCGTCCAGGGTCATTGATGACCCCGAATCTGTTTCTCTGCAGATGAAGGATGCATCGCGACTCGCTGCTTCCAGTGTGTTTCTTGAAGGCGAGACGGATCAGGCAACCTTCGAGGGAGTCGTCAACCTTGCTCGGCACCTGCGCGTAGCACAGCTCACCATTGAAGCATCTCCACGCGGCACACCGTTCAATGCGGAAGTGGACCGACTGCGTGAATGTCATGCCATCTGCCACCGTGCTGGCGTGCGGCTGGGAATTCTCACACAAGCCGGTCGCCTGACAGACGACCCGCACACTTCGGTCGAGTTGTGCCAGGCGGCGCCCGGGGTGGGGATTACGCTGGATCCCAGCTATTTCATCTGCCGTCCCGGTAACGCGCTGGATTTCGATGTTGTGTTTCCGCATGTGCTGCACGTGCACCTCCGGGATACCTCGCGAACGGAGCTGCAGGTTCCGGCGGGCCTTGGCGAGGTGGACTACAATCGCCTGATCACGCTTCTGCGGCAGCATAATTTTCGCCGCACCATGAGTGTGGATCTGTTTCCCAAAACTCTGACGGGTGAAGACCGTCTGCGGGAGCTGCGGAAGCTGCGACTGCTGTTGACCAGCATGCTGTAGGGCAGGCCGCGTATCAGGAACTCCGGGCTGCATGTTCAGCGTACAGTCCCTGCCTGGCTGGTGGTGCGCCTCCTGTTGTTTTCATTCCCATTCCCGGGAATTGCGGGGGTTCAGTCGGGGGGATTGTTCGGTTGCCAGCGGGATTTGCCCTCGAAGTCCGGCTCTTGCGGCTTTGGGCAGTCGTCCCTCAGCTGTTTCCCGTTATAATCCCGGCCAAGCCCAACGCATTTTGCACTGTCGGGCGTTGTCAGACCATTGGAGTGAAAGCACGTGTCCGGGACCATTACGCAGCGTAAGTCGGTATTGATCGTAGAAGACGAACCCATCATTCGTGAGACGCTGGCTGAGTTTCTGACGAGCGAGGGGTTTGAAGTGCGCACCGCCCCGACGGCCGCCGAGGCAATCCGGACGGCTCAGGAACGCGACTTCGACGTGGGAATCTGCGACATTCAGCTGCCGGATGGCGACGGCGTCCGCGTACTGCGGCAGCTCCACCGGATTAATCCGGCCATGTTCGTGATGATCATTTCGGCCTATGCAACCGTAGAGAATGCGGTTGAGGCGTTCACGGCGGGAGCGTTTGATTATCTGGTCAAGCCGGTGAGGTTTGAAGAGCTGGTGAAGCGCATGCAGCGGCTCTTCAAGTTCCAGGATCTGTTCAGAGAGAATCAGCGACTGCGCAAGGATCTGGCGCGAAGTTCCGGTTTCGATCAGGTGGTTGGTTCCAGCACAATCGTCCAGGATCTGCTCAAGACGATCCGCAAGGTGGCTGCTACCAATTCCAACGTGTTGCTGGTCGGAGAGACGGGAACTGGCAAGGAGCTGTTTGCCAGAGAAATTCATCTGGCGGGACCGAATCGAGACGATCAGTTCATGGCGATCAACTGCGGCACGCGTCCCGTTGAGCTGCTGGAATCCCAGCTGTTCGGCACGGGTGACGGGCAGGACGGGGCGTTGGCAGCAGCGGGTGGCGGCACAGTGTTTCTGGATGAAGTCTCGATGCTTCCCGGGGGAACACAGTCGGAAATCCTGCGTGCGATCGAATATTCAGAAGTGACGCCGGCCGGGGGCTCGCGGCCGGTGAAGGTGCAGGCGCGGATCATCGCCGCCACCTCAAAAGAACTCAGTCAGGAAGTGTCCGATGGCCACTTCCAGGAAGACCTGTTTTACCGCCTGGACGGAGTGAAGATTCGGATTCCGTCGCTGCGTGAGCGTCTGGACGACGTCCCGGAACTCGTCGAGTACTTCATTGTGCGGCACCGGGAGGCGATGGGCAAGCGGGTGACCGGTGCGACAAGTGATACCATTCGTACTCTGATGGCCGCTCACTGGAAGGGCAATGTGCGTCAGCTGGACAACGCAATTGAGCGGGCAGTGATGATGTGCGAGGGAGAAGAGATTACGCCGGCGGATCTGCCTCCTGATCTGCTGGGCGGCGCCGCGGCGCTCCCGGACACAGACGACCTCAGACTGGCGTTGCGGCACTATGAACGGCTCCACATCACGCGGGTCCTGCGGCAGTGTCCCGACAAGAAAGAGGCCGCGCGTCGGCTTGTGCTGGGGCTCAGCAGTCTGTACCGCAAGATTGAAGAACTGAAGATCGAGGTCTGATGCGGGAAAGCCGTGTTTCGGCGATCGTGTTTGTCAGTGGAGTCCGGCTGAAAAGGGCTTGTAGTGAACAAAGCTGAGATTGAGCAGTGCATTCCGCATCGGGATCCATTTCTGTGGCTGGATGAGGTGACAGAGATTTCACCCAGCCGCATAGTGGCACGCAAGCACCTGTCCGAGCAGCTCCCGGTTTTTCAGGGGCATTATCCGAACTTCCCGGTCTTCCCCGGAGTGCTGCAGTGTGAGTCCTGTTTTCAGGCTGGTGCAGTGCTCATCTCACGTCTGGTCCCGACAGGTTCCGATGAGGTACCAGTGGTAACTCGAGTGAACAACGTGCAGTTCCGCCGAATGCTCCGACCAGGTGAGACGATTGAAGTCGAAGTGGAACTGACAGAGCGGGTGTCCAACGCGTTTTATCTCAAGGGACGCGTGTCTGTGGACGGCAAGGTAAGTGCGCGGCTGGAGTTTGTCTGTACGGCCGCTCCAGCCCCGTGATTCCGGTTCCAAAGTCCCAGGGAGCACCCACATGTCAACTCGGCTGCCAACGGATATTGTCGAATGCAGTTCAACGGTTGAGTTTGAGCAGGTGCCCTACCGCGCACCACTCAAGTTTGGAGGCCGCATTGTCAGCAGTGGCTGGCTGATGAATGTGCAGATCCGGATCGTGACTCGCAGTGGCAGTACGGCTCTGGGCCGTGGCAGCATGCCCTGCGGCAATGTCTGGGCATGGCCCTCAACACTGCTCACACCGGACCAGACCGAGCAGGCGATGCTCACGTTCGCCAAAGAATTGTCGAATCGTCTGCAGGGACGAACTCCGGAGCCCGGTCATCCGCTCGAGCTGGCAACGCAGCTGCACGAACTCATGAAGCAGTTGGCCGTTGAGGTCCCGCAAAGTCTCGGTTTCACTGAACCACTCCCTCCCCTTGCACAGCTGGTGGTGGCCAGTCCATTTGATGCTGCCATTCACGATGGCTACGGACGGGCGCTCAAACGCAACTCTTTCGATACGCTGACATCAGAATTCTGTTCACGGGATCTGGGGGAGTATCTGGATGAGCAGTTCGCTGGTGAATATCCGGACCGCTATACGCTGCGCGCGCCCGTTGACTCTTTGCCGTTATATCACCTCGTAGGAGCCCTGGATCCGTTGACTCAGCAGGATGTGCTTTCACGTCCGGATGACTCGCTCCCGGTGACATTGGGGGAATGGATTCTGGCAGACGAGCTCACGCACCTGAAGATCAAGCTGGCTGGTGATCAGCTGGACTGGGATGTCGCGCGGGTGCTGGCAGTTGAGGCGGCAGCGTCCGAGGTTCAGGCGGCTCGCGGCTGCGATTCGTGGTGCTATTCCTGCGATTTCAACGAAAAGTGCAGCAGTGCTGAGTATGTTGTTGAGTTCCTGCGGCGCGTGCAGGAGGGTAGTCCGCGTGCGTTCGAAAGGATTCAGTACATCGAGCAGCCGACGAGCCGCAATCTGGCTGCCGCGAATGCTCCAAAAATGCATGCAGCTGCAGCGATTCGCCCTGTGGTGATCGACGAGGCACTCGTGTCGTACGAATCCCTCCTGCTGGCACGGGATCAGGGCTACTCCGGAATCGCTCTGAAGGCCTGTAAGGGACAGTCTGATTCGATCCTGATGGCCGCGGCCGCACAGAAGTTCGGGATGTTCCTGTGCGTCCAGGACCTCACCTGTCCCGGGGCCTCATTTCTGCATTCCTGTGCGCTGTCTGCGCGAATTCCGGGTGTGGCAGCAGTTGAAGGCAACGCGCGGCAGTATTGTCCGGGGGCAAATGCTGCGTGGGCGGAGAGGTTTCCTGGAATATTCCATCTGCAGGGAGGGCGAATCCGGACGGGCTGTTTGACCGGCGATGGGCTGGGATTCTGAAAAGTTGGCGCGTGCGGATCGTACGGAGTCGGGCGGTCGATTGCTCTGGAGGAACGGCAGGGGAAGTGCCGGCCTTGAGACGGGTGACTGGTTATTCCAACGAGGCAACTGCGAAGTTTTCTTTCGCCGCGGAATCCACGCAGACGATGGATCGCTGAGGAAATTTGTTCCAAACGGTTGATAATGCGCGCAGAATGTCAGGGAGCGGCATTGCTGCGTTTGTTGCTGGAATCTCTTCCCGGGACATTTCTAAGATGTACAGTCCATCCAGAATTACTCTGCTCCTGCTGTTTCTGTTCACTAATGCCAGCGGCATCGCGGCCGCTCAGGACAGCACCGCCGACCCGGCCCCACAGTCGGTCTCAGCCGGGACGGGCCCCCTGATTGTCTCACTGCCGATCCTGAAAAAGCTCTGGGGCGCTCAGGCGGTGCTGAACCAGCGGAACGACAAAACTGCATGGATCACGTCAGACGAATACGTCGTGGTGGCTCAGTCCATGCGTGGGCTGGTAACAGTTCTGAATGCTGAAAATGGCCGCGAGTACTGGTCGACCCAGGTTGGTTCGCCGGACGATGTGAGCCTTCCGGCGGTGACGGACCGAGAACTCGTGTGTATCGTCTGTGGTCCGACGCTGCATGTGTTTGCCAAGTTTTCAGGCAAGCGACTGTTCAGCTGGCGCCTGCCCGAGATGCCATCGAGTGCTCCAACACTTGTGCGTCGGGAGGTTATTCGTGGCGGATTGACGCGGATTGTGCGTTGGATCTTCGTGCCGCTGCTCGACGGGTCGGTGGTGTCCTACGATATCGACATTCTTGAGCGTTTTGGTCGTCTGGGAACGTTGCCGAAGGATGTGTGGCGTGCAGAGCAGTGGCGGTTTGTCGCCGGCGAGGGCATTCGGAACGGTCTGACTGTCGGCGACGAACGGGTCGCGTTCGCTACTTCGGTTGGTAATGTGTTTGCATTGGACATGTTCGGATCACGTGCCGGGAAAGCTCGTTTTCAGGTGCTCACGCGCAACTCCAGCAGTACACCAACGCTGCTCTCGAAACGCGAAAATTCAGAAACGCTCTTTGCCGCAACATCCGATGGTCGCCTGTTCGCGATGGATCTGCGGAGCAGCGGGAATGTGTTGTGGAGTCTGGGTTTGCAGAGCACAGTACGGCATCCGATGTTTACGTCCGGCCGCGACCTGTTTCTGCTCATGGAAGACGGAGTACTGGCGAAGCTCGATGTGCAAAGCGGTGACGCAGCCCCGAAGCGTTCCGGGACCGGCGTCGTGCTCTCACATGCGCAGCCGCGTGCCGGTGAACTACGAGCCTACGGCGCGTCACTGGAACTGGCAATTGACGGCTTCAGCAGTTTTCATCCCCTGAAGATTGCCAATCGGTCGGCGGGGCAGGAAGTACGTTCGCTGACCCTGGATCTGGCTCGCACACCGCTCACCTTTAACGCATCAGCCGATGATCCGGCTGCCGCTTCCTTCGAGTCGTTGGGCAACGGAAGTGAAGCGACCGGTCTCAGTTCATCAACGCTGAGTGCCGACCGCAAACAACTGGTGCTGAACTTCACCAGTTTTCAGCCTGATGATCTGCTCTATTTGAAGCTGGATGTCGAGCACCCTGACATGCCGTCCTGGAAAATCAGTGACTCAAACTTCGCCGGCATCGATGTTTCGGCTCAGGTCGCGCCGGTCCGATCAACTGTCAACGATGCGGGCAATGCGGTGTTGCAGTCCTTTCCGCCGCAGACCATCAGCGGGCGTACCACCTCACGGCGGGTTCCGTGGCAGGTTCCCGGGGTGACTCAAGTGCTGGCATTCACCGACAATACGATCTACTGTGTGGATCGAAACGGGACAGTATTGGCTGTCAATCGTGATACTGCGGAGGTTGTTGGGGAGCAGCGACTGCCGGGTGCCGACATTCGGATTTTCAACGACCGGACTGATCGCGTGATTGTGAGTTCTTTGTCCGGACATGTTTCCGCGTGGGCTGAATCGCGGGTAATGCTGGGGTTGATCCCCGTGCCGACCCCCGCTGGATTGACGTGGGTGCTGGGACCGGAGGCTGAGGTGGGTGCGGAGTTTGCAAAATTCCACGGTAGTCCTCAGGCGCGGCCGGTGATGCCCGACGTGCCGAATCAGGATCCTCCGGCGGAGATGCCCGCTGAGGCGGGTTCTGAGGAGTAATGCGGCGAGACGTGCAGTGAATGCTGACTTGATCGTCGACAGTCTCTGCGGAGCTGTGAGACAGTCAGCAGCGTCTCTGGACGACCAGCCTCGGTCGGAAATCGGCGACGGAAGTTTTTGACCAGATCAAGCCAGGATTCCAGGCTGCAGTCGAGCCGTGTGAGGATTGCAGCGAGATGTTCGGGGATGCGGCCGGATTTGTCCAGCCGCAGCTGACGGCCGGTCCAGTCGACCAGCTGGAGGTATTGATCCAGAGTCATGAACAGACAGCCGCGATTGGTGAGCCGGCGCGAGGTGGGGCAGTCGCTGGAAGCCTGACAGGCTGGTTCCAGAGCGATCGGGGCCAGCCAGCCGGCGTGAGTGCCGTGTTCTGCGAGGGCGGCCTGAATGGTCGTGGACGGTGTTGCGGCAGCAGTGTCATCACCAGCAACAGTGTCAGCAATAGTTTCAGCAACTGTGTCAGCAGCAGCGGCGGCAGCAGACTGACGATCGACAATGCGGTCGTGGATGCTTGTGAACTGGCTGGTTTCGGGCGTTTGAGCGACCGCGGCGCGGATGGGATTGAGA
>CAZLOQ010000099.1:0-22143 GCA_964561125.1 uncultured Chitinophaga sp.
GTATCCGTGAAATCCGTGGTCAGACAAGAGCGGTGAACCACGGATGGCACGGATGGCACGGATGAGGGAACGTGAGATTTGGTCAGTCCAGCTTCTTTTGCATTTGTGCTGTTGTATCCGTGGTATCCGTGAAATCCGTGGTCAGAAACGAACAATGAACCACGGACGGCACGGATGACACGGATAAGGGTGATTGAGATTTGGTCATTCCAGCTACTTTGCATTCGTATCCGTGGTATCCGTGAAATCCGTGGTTAAATCGCTCGATCACGCGTTTATTGCTCCGTTTATTGCTTTTATTGCTAAAAGTCTCCGTGGCGCAAACTATTGCGCGGAAACGGTTTACGTACTTCGCCATGGATCTGTTGAGTCTTGTTGATGCCGTTTATTGCTACTTTTGCCACCAATTCCCGTGGTTTGCAGCCCCGAGAACGTTCCTCAACGGATTTCAACGCGAGCTCCTTCGTGGATGGCGGCAAGGATTCGTTCCTGCAGGTTACTGAGAAACAATTGGGCGTCTGCTTCAGTCTCAAGATCTTTCCCTTCTGCCAGCGTGGCGGCGGTGATGACGCGACGGGGACGGATTCTGGTTATCGGAGTTTCGGCGACGGTGGTTGGGGCGCCGGTGTCTTTGGCTGCTACGGACCTGGCAACTTGCGGTGGCGAAGTCGCAGCCTGCTGGAGTGCTGTTGTGGCGGCGTCGCTGAGGGCGATGGCTTCCTGTTCCATCTGACCCAGATGGGCGAGACTGGCTTCCTGCTGGACTCGTTCCCGCAGTCTGCTCAGCGGTTCCAGGCATTTGGCCTGCATTGCGACTGATGCTTTGGCTTCCTGCAGATCCACTTCGACTCGCGCAATTCGCCCGTTAATCCTCGTCAGCGTTTCGTCACGGCGGGTCTGCAGTAAGGTTGCGTTGACAGATTCCACGGTCTGAATCAGTGGTTCGGATTCGCGGATCAGGGCGTAGGGGCTGGGAGCACTGAGGATGTCGTGGATACGGCGGAGGGCCGGAGCGGATTGGGGGTGTTTTTCCAGTTCCAGACGGTTGAGCAGAAAGCGGGTGTGGGCTTTGCGAAGTTTTTCCCACGCTGGTCGCTGGTGTTCATAAAAATGGTCAATGTCACGGAACTGATCAGCGAAATCCTGCAGATCGTTTTTCAATGTATTGAAGCGTTCGATGAAGCGGCGGCTTTCCTGATCGGACAGGAGCGGTGCAATCAGCGTCAGTCCCTGCTGAATTTCCGTGGCTCCGGGGTAATTGCCGGTATCAGCCAGCTGTTTATAGCCTTCCAGTGCGCGGTGCCAGCTGCGAAGTTTGTTCTGCAGGAAGGACATCAGGCCGTCTTCACCATCCGGCCCCATTTCAGAGAAGATTTCCTTGCCGAGTGTGCGAGCGTTGTGAATGGCTTTGGGATCGGAGGTTTCGCGTTTGCGGACGACGATTTTCCGGCGTTTGGCCGGTGTGGTGATGGCTTCGTAAACGCGTTCGATGGGAATGGGTGCCGAATCCATGATCAGCGTGATTTCGCTGAGCACCAGCAGTCGTGCCAGGAGCAGCAGGACTTCGTCTTCGGGCCAGCCATAAGGGCGAACGGAATAGCGGCGTTCCAGCATCTCGTGGAGGACCACCTGATGGCTTTTCAGCAGGCAGAGCTGCAGGTATTGGCGCAGATCTTCCAGGGCTTCGGGGTTGTTTTCGCCGGTCTGGAAGAGCAGGTGTTCTTTGGCGACGTCGTTGCTGCGGAGTACGGCCTGGACTTCGCGGAGTGGTTCGGGGGACAGCCGCCTGAGATGGCTCATTTTGTTGAATGTGTTGCGAACGAGATATTCGAGTGCTTCATCGAGTGCGGCGGGGGGTGTGGAGGCCTTGATGCGGAGCGGCTGTCCGGTGACGAAGTATTCGGCGGCTGCAAGCATTTCGGTGAGCAGCAGCGTGAGTCGTTCGCGGCGCTGGCGGTTGTCGTCGGCGGCGTCACGAAGAATGCGTTTGGTGGATTCCGGCAGTGTGCCGTCGTTCTTGCGGGAAAGGTATTTTTCTGTCTGGATGTAGGTGCGGAGTTCCCGGCCGAGACTTTCGTCGTTTCCCAGGCGAATCAGCACGTACCCGCCTTCAGCGGAACTTTCAAGGATGCATTTGCCTTTGTCATAAAGTTCATAGTCGTCCGCCAGTGGCGTCATGACTGCGACCAGAAGTGCGTTGTCCTTTTGGTTTCCGACCGGCACGAGGTCACAGCGTCGGTTGAAATCGAACAGCATTTTATTGCCGCTGAACTCATGCCGGCGACGGCCTTTGAGCACATCTTCGAAGATGATTTCGCCCTGGAGCTTTGCTTCTTCGCCGCTGGACAGATCAACCTGCTTGATCTCCTTGTTGATGTCTCGTTCTTCGTTGGTGAGGAAGAAATAGTTTTCGCCGCTGCGGCTGATGAGGGTTTCCTTTTCCAGACGCCCAAGACTGGCTTCGATGCGACGTTTCAGGGTGAGTCGATTGCCGTCGATCTGATCAAGGCACAGCGTGACGAGGTTATCGACATTTCCCTTCATTTCATCGACGTAGCGGATCAGGAAGAGCACCTGCAGGATCTGGATGTCGAAGGGTTCAAGGCTGGGATTGGAGTCTGCCTGGTCGATGGTTTTTCGGACGGTGGTATCGAGGAAACTTTCGATCGACGGATAAAAATCGTAGAGGGGGACGAGGATACCGACTTCGTGGGAGGAGGCCGTTCGGGCTGCGGACTGGAAGGCATCCAGCATGGAGCGTTCGCCGCGGGCAAGGTGCATCCCGGTTGCTCCTGCCTTGCGGATGGCTTCAAAGATCCGCTGAATCAACTGGAACTGGTACGGGGCAAACGGGTAATTGCGGACGAAGTCATCGGCGTCACGGTACTGTCGGAAGGTCATGCCGCAGTTGCGGAACGTGAGCTGGCTTTTGAGGATGTCGCCGCGTTTGCGAAAGACTTCGTCCAGTTCCGCAGCGGCGGCGGGGATTTTGGCCAGCAGGCGAGCCTGGATGACCTCGTCAGCGTTGGCACTGGACAGCGACAGGGGCGGATGGAAGCGACCCTGAATTTTGGAGAAGTCCTGTTTCTTCGTTTTGCTCATGTCGCCAAGAACGGTGTCCATGTCTTCCTGGGACGTCACGACGACCCACGCGCGGCGACGGCAGATCGTGCCCAGTTCTTCGGTGATGGTCTGCAGGTTGAGCATCAGATGTGAGTCATTGCCGATGAACTGGCCGACTTCGTCGACGAGGAACACCACCCGGTGCTGCGGTCCCCTTGAGTCCAGATACTCTTTGGTCCACTTACAGAAGTTTTCGACGGACAGAGCGAATGAGTCCTCGGCGCCGTCGATCCATTTTTCGGCGGCCGTCTGGCTTTGGCCGAGGGCTTCGCTGAATGCCTTGACGACTTCATCCCGGTTGAACTGATAGGCGTCCCGTTCGGCAATCCAATTCAGGCCCGTGTGTTTCTGGTAAGCCGCGTGGAAGGCCTGCAGTTTGCCTTTGGATTCGAGGTGACGTTCCATGTGGGCGATATGCGGGTGATCGCCGCTGTAGCCCTGAAGTTCGTTGAGTACTTTGACGAACACGCGGAGGATCAGATCGCGTCCGGTGGTGCTGCCGTGGTCGGCTTTGCTGTCGATGTTGAACAGGATGACATCGGTATTGGCGACAACGGCCCGCCTGATGTCTGCAAAAAGCAGGGCATCCTGCACCTTGCTTTGGAAGAAGTCGACAGCCTGCCGTGTTTGTCCATGAAGGGTATGGGCGCGATTACGGAGCAGGTAGGAAAGCACTTTCAGGAAATGTGATTTTCCGGAGCCGAAGAATCCGGAAATCCAGACGCCCATTTTGCCGGCAGGATCGGGGTTTTTGCCCTGATCGACGGCATCAAGGTACCAGGAGATGAACCGACGAAAGTGCTGGTCCAGTTCCTTCGTGATAACGAATTCGTCGAGCTCCTGCCAGACGGACGAGTCATCAAGCTGGTCCGCTTTCACGACGCCGTTGATGGGGCGAAAGATGTCACGTTCGAAGAGGTCTTTGATGGGCATGGGAGTTTTCAGTTGGCAGTTGGTAGTGGGCAGTGGGCAGTGGGCAGCGGGCAGTGGGCAGTGGGCAGTTGGTAGTGGGTAGTGGGTGGTGGGCAGGTTACCAGATTCTTGAGACACCGTGGGAATTGAATGCTGCGTCGACGGTGACAATCGGGATGTCGTCGACCAGTGACTGCGCTGTCAGCAGGTTCGTGTAATGAATTTCCACGGGAAGGATGCGGAAGTCATTCAAGGCAGGTTCCTGCATCATGAACGCGTCGCAGGGTTCCGGCAGGGTGTAGTTCCGCTTGCCGATCTTGATGGCCATTTCCCGGTAGCTGGCCAGACTTACCGCTACCTCGGTGACCGGATTCTCGATCAGCCGTCTGGCAGCAGGGCTTAGCCTGGAATCGTCAATTAGAGACCAAAGCAACGCATGCGTAACAAGGGGAACTCGCATCACATGTACTCCTCAAAATCCGTCGAATGTTCGTCATCGTGCTGGAGAATTACGAGCTTCCCTTTTGCGCTGCCCGCTTTGCGGGGCGTGCGATCGGGGGATATTCGATGCGAAGTTTTCGGTTGCTGGCAAGGCGGAGGCAGTGTTTGGATTCGTTCAGCACGCTACCAGGGGTGAAATCCGCTACTTTTTCAGAAAGATGATACACCGAGAGATAATCAGAATGACTCCTCGCCATCACACGCCTCCCAGTCACCACCGAAAAGACACGACAAAAAACTACCCGCCACCCGCCACCCACCGACTGCCCACTGCCCACTGCCCACTCTCCACTGCCCACTACCCCAATCTGAACGCTCTGTAATAGTTGTTGCTTTTGATTTTCCCGAACAGGCGGAGCGATTGTCCGTCGTAGCGACCGGGGTAGAACATGACGAGAGGTGTTTTTCCCATAATGGGCTGCAGGTTGTTAAGAAGAGTATGTGACCGAAGCAATGGCCACACCGTGCCAACTCCGGACATGATCACCAGATCGTGTTCGTTCGGTTTGACGACATCGGCGAAGACTGCGCCCAGTTTTGATTCGTGGAGTGGCCCTGCGAGGGCCTTGCGGAGTGCATCGTCCCCTTTCTGTTGCTGCATCTGCATGGCCTTGTCGAGTAACTTTCGACTCTGGAGATACTCAATGACAAACTCGAACAGGTTGATGTGCCTGATGCGGAGTTCCGGTCTGTGTCTGGGGATGTGTTCGAGCAGGGTGCGGAGATAATCACGGACGCTGAGTTCGTCTTCCGGGGGGTAATCGAAGATGTAGAAGGCAATTTCGTTGCCTATCCCGCTGCCACTGAGGAAGTCATCCGAGAGGATTCGGGGCAGAATCCGATTGAGTCGTTCGTGGAGTGGTTCATTTTTCATGGGGCCACCTGAATGCAGCGCAGGACGTAATCTTCGCGATGTGAATTGAGATACTGCAGAACGGGTTCGGCAATATGAACGGTCAGCAGTCGCAGGGACCGGGAGTTGTCGATGTAGCCGGCCTGTGCGAGCATCTGGAAAACGGAGGAGGCGAGGCGTCGGCGGGTGGATTCGTTCCACAGGGGCATCAGGGGATCGCGTTCCCGGCAGGCATCAAGATAGTCGTTGAACAGAGTTTTGGTGAGTGCGGGGCTGAATCGCCGGTACTGATCAGCGACCATCAATTGCAGAAAATCTCCCAGCAGGGGGCTGTGTTTGATTGCCGCTGCGAGGACCGCGTGTACGGCAACCGTGCCCTGCCCATCACGAATCAGTTTCCAGAGTTCAGGTCCCATCGTTTGAAGGCGACTGCGGATCAGGCGACCCAGCCTGGTGGCGGTCGCCGGATTTTTGACCTGCAGAATGTTGTCTGTGAGGAGTGCCTGCGTCCAGTCGGCGGGCGTCAGGTCGCGCAGCAGCAGTCCCGCGATGATGCGAGATTCGGGAAGTTTCAGCGATCCCGCGGTGATATCAGCGCGGTATCGGGATGAATTCATCGGAGAATTGTCCGGGGTGGTCAGGATTGCAGGAAGGGAAATGCCCGTGCAGGCATGGTAATGAAAACTGCGTAGTAAATCACCTGAGAGACCGGCCGCAGCAGCGTTGGCTTGAGTTGAGACGGGAGAGAGCATGAATGGCAGGCGGATCGGAATTGCAGGGAGTTGATGCGTTCCGGGAGTGGCGTTGTTGCCGGGTGAAGACTGTGAAAGGCTGTCAATGGTACCTGTGAAGGCCGGACAGCCGTTTGTCCAGGCTCTGCGGAAATCGCTGTGGATTTTCGGGATTCTCGCGGGTGGGGAAATGTGGTGCCTTTCCCCGGTGGTGGGCGCAGGTTGAACAAGTGGACAGCCTGCGGCATCACGAGTCTGCTGTGGGCGTGCTGCAAGAGGATCGCGGTCCGCGTTGCATGGCACCCTGGTCCGCCCGGCCGGTCTTCCCCTGGGGGTAAAGGGGAGAGATTGTGTTTTTGCGACACCTGGGCCTGGCGGCCGCGGGGTTTTTGACGGCGGCCTTACAGGGCTGGCGGGCGGTGTTTGCGGTGGTTGGTGGGGAGTGTTTTTCGTAATCGGACGGCTTGCGCCCAATGCCACCTACTTTTAGCGGTACGGCGCGAGCCGTCCGGTGATGGATGCTGAAATTTCCTGTCGTTACCGGACGGCTCGCGCCGTACCGCTTCTATCTGGAGCCGTAAGTAGGTGGCATTGGGCCTGCGCCGTGCCGCTTTCGTGGATTTGAGAGGTTCGTAAACCGGACGCTAACGCGTGCCGGCTGATTGGTCTGGCGGCCGCGGGGTTTTTGACGGCGGCCTTACAGGCCTCGCGGGCGGTGTTTGCGGCGGTTGGTGGGGAGGGTTTGTCTTTACCGGACGGCTTGCGCCGTTCCGCTTTCGTTGATTTGAGAGGTTGGTCAACCGGACGCTGACGCGTGCCGGGTGATTGGTATGTCAGTGGTGATATGAGCGGAAAGCGATTCGTTACTCGCTTCAAGGATCGCTGCGGCGACTGCCAGCTGTCCGGCGGCGAGGCCGCCATCATTGACGGGAATCAGTCCGGGCGGGATGCATTGAATGCCGGCCGACTCAAGAGCTTCTGCGGTGTGCTCCGTGAGTACTCGATTCTGAAAACAGCCTCCCGTGAGGATCACAGGCAGGTGCGAAAAGCGGCGGGCAACGGCCAGTACAGCGGCAACGATGGCGAGGTGCACAAGTCGGGCGAGCTGCTGCACTGTCCTGCC
The DNA here is from genome assembly GCA_964561125.1 of uncultured Chitinophaga sp. Taxonomy (GTDB): domain Bacteria; phylum Planctomycetota; class Planctomycetia; order Planctomycetales; family Planctomycetaceae; genus SXXK01. The sequence continues at coordinate 7,244 of CAZLOQ010000099.1, forward strand.
CTGCTCTGCCCCCTCAATCACGGCCTGCACGAGGGGGCGCCAGTCGAGGGTCAGGGGCGTTGTTTCAAGAATCGGCAGCAGCGACGGGAGTACTTCTGGTGCTGGCCACAACTTCGAATCAGCAGCGTTGCCGGCTGCAGAGGCTTCGTCTTCGAGCAGCATGGCGGCGGCACCTTCGTAATCTACGGTATGGACACCGAGGATCAGGCAGGCGATGGCATCGAAGAAGCGTCCCATGCTTGAACAGCGAGGACCGGAGTGTGTGGTCAATGCGAGCTGCAGCTGACTGATGTTTGCGGTGGTGGGGGGTGTTCCGGACTGATGAGCTGCGGGGCGTTCGGCAATCCAGCGGGCAATTCTGTCTGCGTCCCAATCCGGGAGCGCGTGCTGCATGACGGCTACGGCGGACCGCCATGGCGTGCGCGCGGCAAGCTCGGCAGCCGGCAGCTGAAACGTCATCAGGCTTGCAGCGGGCTGGCAGCTGCTGTGGCTGGCGATCAGAAATTCGCCGCCGCGGATGACGCCGTCAGGGGAGTAGCCGGCGCCATCGAAAGTGACTGCGAGTGCCGGGCCGGTGATTCGGGCTTCGAGCAGTGCGGCTGCAGCATGTGCATGATGATGCTGCACGGCAATTGCGGGCAGCTTCTGACTGCGCGCCCAGAGCGTGGTGAAGTAATCGGGGTGCATGTCATGTACGAAGACAGCGGGCGTCAGTCGATACAGGTCGAGCATGGCGTTGAGCTGCTGCAGAAACCGTTCGCGTGAAGCTTCTGAGTGCAGATCACCGCAGTGTGGTCCGAGGACCGCGCGACCGTTCCCGGCGAGGGCAAAACTGGATTTCTGATGCCCTCCAAGAGCGACAATCGCGCCGGGTAAATCGACGGCGCCTGGTAAATCGACTGCAAGTGGCAGTGGAAACGGCGCGAATCCGCGTGCAGACCGGAGTACAACAGGACGTCCGGCCATTACCCGTACAACGCTGTCATCGATCGGTCGCAGAATCGGCCGCTGGTGGCCAAGCAGCAGATCCACATCGTGACCCAGCTCCGCCAGCACAGCCTCGGGCTCACTGAGAATGGGGTCACCTTCGAGGTTGGCGCTGGAGACAGCGAGTGGTTTTCTGAGGTGCTGCAGCAGCCAGTCGTGAAGTGCTGTTGTGGGCAGAAAAACGCCGCAGGAATTCAGTGGCCCGGAGATTTCCGGGGCGAGTGGCGTTCGCAGTTGTGCCCTGCAGACCAGAATCGGATTCTGGGGGGACTGCAGGAGTTCCGCTTCGGCCTCGTCCAGCGGTGGCTGCAGAAATTCAACCGAGGGAATCATCACGGCAAGGGGCTTACGGGGGCGGTGTTTCAGTCGCCTCAGTCTGACCACTGCAGAGCTGTTACCGGCATCACAGACCAGCTGCCAGCCACCGATTCCCTGCAGTGCAGTGAGGCCTCCGTCTGCCAGGCACTTCGCAACCTGCAGCAGCATCCGCTGTTCGTCCGCTGCCGTCTGTGCTGTTTCCAGTGTGAAGTCGGCAGTTGTCTGCTCGGCAGGCGAAACTGCGTGCTTTTGTCTCAGCCACAAACGTGGTCCGCAGTTCCGGCAGCTGATGATCTGTGAGTGCCCCCGCCGTTCCGCCGGAAGCTGATATTCGTCTCTGCAGCGATCGCAGAGGGGCCAGGGGGCAAGCGATGTGCGACTGCGGTCCCACGGCATGGCAGACAGGACGCTGTAGCGGGGCCCGCAGCGAACGCAGCTGTTCAGCGCGTAACCCCAGCGAGGGTGAGAAGGATTGCGAACTTCAAGCAGACAGTCGCTGCAGACAGCCAGGTCGCGAGGAACTCCGGGGCCGGGCCGCTTCTGGCGGGGAAGCTGACTGCAGACGCGAGCCAGCCAATCTTGTCCGGCCGAAGTCAGCATCGATGCATCGAGAATTCCGAATGACGGCAGTGGTTCATGTGAGGCATTGCCAGCTGCGTGCACGGGCAATGAGCAATCCGGTGCCGGCAGTTGCGTAGCGGTGCCGGAGAAACGGGAAATGAGCCAGTGGACGAGCTGCTGTCGGTCAGAGGACTGTGCCTGCAGATACAGAACAACTCCGGATTCCGTATTGCAGATCCAGCCGCCGATTCGGTTCTGGCGGGCGTAGTCGGTGACTGCGGGGCGCAGTCCGCAGCCCTGCACGCTTCCCTGCAACAGATACCAGCCGTCGACATCGGGCGGCGGTGATGCGGGCATCAGCCGCCCTGCCCTGTTGTGGTGAGTCTCCGTCTGGCATCGAGCAGGAACCTGCACCAGTCTTCAATTCCCGCGCCCTGCAGGGAGCTCAGCTGAAAAACTTCGAGTTGCGGTTGAATCAGTCGAGCGTCGGCGATGGCGGCGTCGGGAGAGAACGGCACATATGGCAGAAGGTCGGTCTTGGTGATTACGAGTGCATGACTTGTGCGGAACATTTTGGGATATTTGCCGGGCTTGTCATCGCCCTCGGGAACGCTCAGCAGCACCACTCGAAGATGTTCGCCAAGATCATGTGAGGCGGGGCAGACGAGGTTGCCGACATTTTCGATGAACAGCACGTCGAAGGTCTTTTCGGGAAGCAGCGCGAGACCACGCTGGACGAGTCCGACGTCCAGATGACAGGCGCCGCCGGTGGTGAGCTGCTGGACGGGCAGGAGTGGTCTCAGGCGGTCGGCATCGCGTTCGGTGGCAATATCGCCGACCAGAACGCCTGCGGAAACTTTGCCGGACCAATGCCGAGCCATGGCCTGCAGCAGGCTGGTTTTTCCGGCGCCGGGCGAGGATACGAGATTGACAACCAATGTTCCGGCAGCCGCACATGCGGCACGGAAATCGGCAGCCAGCCGTTTTTTTTCGGCCAGCAGGTCCTGTTGAACGGAGACTGTGACTGTGGCCATGAGATCACCAGACCGCAATTGCTCGCCCAGGCGCCGCGTGACCGCCCTGGATACGAATGGCAGCGAATAGAAACACACTCCGGGGACGAATCTGATCAAAGTTCTGAAGAAACTCCACTCCGACAAGGTCCTGTCTTCCCAGCATCCAGTAGGTCAGGCAGGCCGCTTTGGGATCGACACCTCCCAGATCCGGGGCGTCAGTGGCGATGCAGCGGATGCCTTTTTCTGCAAGGTATTGAATTGTCTCAGCGGAGGGAGCCGGCCAGCCCGGGACTTTTCCTGCGAGGGGCCTGACCCACAGATCCTGATCATCGGGTGCTGGTTTCAGGAATCGATCCACGAAGCCGGTTTGAAAGAGCACAATATCACCGGGACGCAGTGAACCGTTCGACTTTTCAAACTCTTCAACGTGAGCCGGCGTGATGACCGGGGAACGTGGCAGATCAGAGTTGGGTTGCGGGTCGCTCAGGCCGCGAACATCAATCACGCGGGCGGTTCCACAAGTCCATTCGAGTGGTACCTGATCGACAGTGCGGGTGCTTGTCCCCGGTGACCCCCATTTCCTCTTGAATTCGTCCAGCCAGCCACGGACTTCCGGCGAATATTCAACGTCCTGTCCCGGTGCTGGCAGAGCGAAAGCGGGAGGAATGAGGTGAGTGCCTGTTGTGGCATCCATGAGATGGGTGTGATGCCAGAGATCGAGATCGGGCGAGTAGAGGAAGTCGACTTTGACGTAGGTCTGTCGGTGGCGACCGGTGCGACTGCCGGGGTTGGTGAGCGGCAGCTGCATGTCGAGCACTGGTGACAGATCCACAGCGCGGCGGTTTCGCATGCCATCGATGAGTTGTTGCGGGAGAGTGCCTCCGGTAATCGCGAAGGCGCGGGTTTCGGAATACATGCCATCCTTATGGCGAGGTGAGAGCATGACGTAGAAGGCACCTGTGGGGGGCAGACCGGCCAGATTGGTGGCACCTTCGGTCCAGATCATTCCGTGTCGCAGTCCGGCGTAGTGTGTTGGTTCTGCGAGGCTTGGGAGTGGTCCCATGCTGGCGCTGTCAGTTCCCAGTGTGAGCACTCCGCGAGTCGCAAGGAACTCCATTGTCTCGGGGCCGGGATCGGGATAGCCGGGAGCCAGCCGGTCCACGACATCAGCGATGTAGCGATGGCCTTCGGGGAACGGGCGATAGTAGCGATCAGAGTAGCCACTGTGGAACAGCACAACATCTCCGAACCGCAGCCGGCGGTGTTGTTTCTCGAAGCGTTCGATATCGGCCGGCTGCACGATCGGGCTGACTCCGTCGGGAGCCTGATCCAGCAGACGGGTGCAGTCGACGATGCAGGCTTCGCCGCCAAATTGCCATGGTTCGATCACGTGGGTCCAGGCGAGTCCGAAGGGGCCGGACTTTTCGCGTTTGAGTTCCGGGCGGAGTACGGAATGGGGTGGGACATCCATCTGTGTGCCTGTGTTTCCGTCCAACAGCAGCACATCGAGGTTAAAGGGGCTTTGGGGGCCGATGGGGCGTTCGGTGATTCGCTGAAAACGGGGGAATGGTGCGGTCGGCCACGTCGCCGGATAGTCGGGTGAAACGAGGAGAGAGCAGTCGACGAACCGGGAGGGCACTGGATCCTGGGCATGGATTCGGGCTGCGGGGAGGGCCGTCAGGCAGCAGGCAAGAAGCATTCTGAGGGGGCGGCCCCCGATGAGACTGCGGCGGATTTGGTGAGCAGGCTGCATGTTGAGTTCTCGGATGGGGCGGGCAAATAACGGCGGTGCGAACCTGTTCCGCCGCACCATCATGCGTTGTTGAGCTGAGGAATGCAAGACCGCAGACTCCGGTACTCTTCTGCATTTTCGTCAACGCTTTTCTGCTCGTTGGACCTTGGAGGACCCAAATCCTACAATCCTGTCTGCTTTCCGGCGGGTTGAGTCCGCCGCTGCCTGATGTTTGTATTTCTGTTCAAGCAAAAACGGAGTGGTGAGTGACGACCACAGGTTCTCATTACACGGTTCTTGCCCGCCGTTTTCGGCCTCAGGCATTTGATGAAGTGGTGGGGCAGGAGCACGTCGCGCGGGCACTTAGAAACGCCATTCGGGCAGGTCGTGTTGCCCATGCCTACATGTTCACGGGGGCTCGCGGCGTTGGCAAAACATCCACCGCACGAATTCTGGCTAAAGCGCTGAACTGTCCGCATGTTGTGGACGGAGTGCCCTGCAATGAGTGCGAAATCTGTCAGGGAATTTCTGCCGGCAATGACGTGGACGTGCTGGAAATTGACGGCGCTTCCAACCGTGGCATCGATGACATCCGTTCTCTGCGAGCGAACGTTGGTGTGCGGTCGATGCGGACACAGTTCAAAGTCTACATCATTGACGAAGTCCACATGCTGACGCGGGAAGCCTTCAATGCTCTGCTGAAGACACTGGAAGAGCCGCCGCCCAACGTCAAATTTGTGTTCTGCACAACTGAGCCCAACAAAGTCCCCGACACGATTCTTTCGCGTTGTCAGCGGTTTGATTTCTCCAGCATCGCGGAGACATCCATCGCTGAACGGCTCAGACAGATCGCGAAAATCGAGGGCTTCGAGGTTACCGAGGACGCGCTGGAGCTGGTATCCCGCCGTGCCCGTGGTTCCATGCGCGACAGCCAGTCGCTCTTCGATCAATTACTGGCCTTCAGCGACGGCACCGTCTCGGCCGATGACGTGCATCGGATGCTTGGAACCGCTGGCGACGATCGACTGCTGGAACTGTTTTCGGCAATTGTCGAACACCGCCCCGGCGAAGTGCTCAGTCTGCTGGATGCGTGTTTCACCGCGGGAGTGCAGCCCGGGGAATTCATGGATCAGGTGATTGGTTATGTCCGGGACATGATGGTTGTGCTCTCTGGTGGCACCAGTGTATCGCTCTGCGCAGTGGCCTCGCGGCACCGCAGTGACCTGCTTGCTCAGGGCCGGAAGCTTGGCATGCAGACTGTGATGGCTGCCTTTCAGATTCTGTCTGACGCGAAGACACAGATGTTTCGCAGCACGTTCGCCCGCACGGTGCTGGAAATGGCACTCGTGCAGCTGAGCCTGCTCGAAAACCTCAGCGCACTCAGCGAACTGCTCTCCGGCAGACTCCCTTCCCCGCCGGATGTTTCCGCGTCCGCCGAAGCAGCCACCGAAAAAAAAAACTCTGATGCCCCCCCGATAGCCGTCAGTCAGCCGCAGCAACCGGCTGATGGGGGCATGGCTGAATCGGCCGCGAATGTCGTTTCAGTGGCCGAGGCTTCTGCTGCCGCTGCCTCGACATCGTCTGCTGCTTCTACTGCCAGTGCGGCGGCTTCCGCGACTCAGGCCCGGCCCGAACTGACCGCCGAGCGCGTCGCCGGACTGCTCCCGGAGCTGATTCGTTCGTGCGGACTGACGATTGCTGCCGGGCTCAAGATGGTCAGTGAAATCCAGCTTGTCGGTTCTGCGCGGCTTGAGTTTCTGCTGGACGATACGGCTGACTTTGCCCGTCGGGTGCTTGATCTTCCCGAAAACCGGTCGCGGATTGAACAGGAAGTTCTGCGTCTCACGGGCTGCACGGCGGCAATCGGTCTGCGACTGGTGCGTGTGGAGCGAGTGTCGGCGGAGGTTGCGGATGCGGATGCTCGACCGGCATCAGCAACAGAAGGCTCTGCGGCTGCGGCGGGGAAAAACAAGGCGTCGGTGTCCGCCGCGACGGAGTCTGGTTCTGCAGAATCAGGCAGTGCAGTCGCTCGCGGCTCCGGTCCCTCCACGGCTCGCCGTGCCTCTGCGACTGAGTCGCCGGCCGTGAATCTGATTGGCGACATCGATCCGACTCAGGATACCTTTGTGCAGCAGGTGGTTGAGGCGTTTGGAGCAACGGTGGTGAAGGTTACGAAGGCGCCGGCGGTGCGTGCCGGTACGGTGGTCGAACAGGAAACGACTGCCGTCTGAGATCAATTCATCGTGTTGAGACGGTTTGAATCTGAAGGTTGAAACAGGGAGCAGGAAATGTTTGAGGGACTCAGGAATCTGGCGGGGATGGCAAACATGGCGCGCCAGGCCGGTGATCTGCAGAAGAAGATGGCCGAGCTCAAAGAACGCATCGGCCGGATGGAAGTGGAAGGGAGTGGTGGCGGTGACGCGGTGTTTGTCCGCATGACCGGCGACTTCCGCGTAACTCACGTGCAGATTCATCACTGGCTGGTGGAAGCCCGCAATCAGTCGCTCCTGCAGCAGCTCACGCAGGAAGCCTTCAACTCCGCGATGCAGCGAGCGCGGGATCTGGCGGCGGAAGAGATGTCGAAGCTTGCGGAAGAGATGGACATGCCCGGCATGAAGGACGCCTTCAGTAAGCTTGGATTCGGCTGACGTCAGCCCCGGCAGGAACGATGCCTCAACAGGAACAACAAGGATGAGCAGGCAGAAACAGGAACCGTCTGAGCACCCTTACGGACCGGCGGTGGGACGGTTGATTGATGAATTCGCCAAACTTCCCGGGATCGGCAGGAAGTCGGCTGAACGACTGGCAAATTACGTGCTTTCGTGTCCCGCCGGAGACGCTCAGGGGCTTGCCGATGCCATCCGCGACGTGCGGACATCGGTGCGGCGGTGTTCTGTGTGTTTCAACCTGACGGAGGAGCCGGTGTGTCGGATCTGCAGAGATCCGCGGCGGGATCAGCAGAGCGTCTGCGTGGTGGAGCAGCCGAAGGACGTGGTGGCGCTGGAGACATCCGGGGCGTGGAGTGGTTTGTACCATGTGCTTGGCGGCCGCATCGCTCCGCTGGAGGGCGTCGGTCCGGAAGATCTGACGATTCATCAGCTGGTGCATCGGATTCGCAAGCTGGGAATTCGTGAGGTTGTGATGGCCACGAACCCGACGCTGGAGGGAGACGGCACAGCGCTGTTTATTACGAATCTGCTGCAGAATGATCCTGTGAGGATCACGCGTCTGGCGAGGGGCATAGCTTCCGGCAGCGTGCTTGAGTTTGCGAACCGCGAAATGCTGGCTGATGCCCTCCGCGGTCGCCAGAATTTCTGAATTACGAAATACACGGTCGAGGCGATTGAACCTCCATGAGCTCTCTTCAGTCCAATCCTTCCGGTTCGAAACACGGTCAGGAGACTCCATCCGGGATCTTCCGGCTTCCGTCCAGTCTGCGAGCGGCCGCGGCCGCCCGGATGTTTGATCCTGTGGGACGGGAGCCTGAAGCAGAGTCGATTACGGTGAGGATTCGCTGGTTCGGGCTGTGTGTGGGTGCTTTGTATGTGAACTTTGGCTCTCAGAGCGGCAGTCCGCGGGAGCTCAACGCGATGCTGGCTCTGGGAGCCGCTTACGCCCTTGTGGATACGCTCGCCAGCTGGCGCGGCAAACTGCTGCTCACCAACTACCGCATCGGCATTTCCGTGATGGAGGCCCTGTTTATCGGTCTGTTGTGTCATTTCGACGAGGGGCTCAGCAGTCCGTTTCGGTTTTACTACTTTCTGTCGCTGCTGGTGTGCGCCATTCGTCATTCACCATCGCTCACATTTTCCACGTTCTGCCTGCATTCGATGAGTTATATACTGCTGGGAGTGCTGGGAGAGCGTGTGCAGGGGGCATCTCTGGTGAGTCCCGAGCAGCGGCACCATCAGGTGGTGACAGTGCTGCTGACTCTGGTGTTTCTCGGCTGGGCAGCATGGGCCATCATCTCACTCACTGGTCTGTTAAAAAAATCCGGTCAGCGGCTCATTCTTCTCAATGAGGAGCTCAAATCCAACCAGCAGCATCTGGAACGTCGGATCGCGGCGCGTACGCGTGATCTTCAGGAGTCGCAGGCGATGCTGGTGCAGCAGGAGAAGCAGGCGGCCTTCGGACTGCTTGCAGCGGGTATCGCCCATGAAGTCGGCAATCCTCTGGCTTCGATCAGCTCCATCGTACAGATGCTGGGGAGAAAGAACACGGACGAGTATGTGAAGGAGCGACTGGATCTGGTGGATGGCCAGTTGCAGCGGATCCAGCGAACGCTCCGCGAGCTGACGACATTCAGTCGTCCGGCGAATCAGCAGTTGTCATCAGTGGACGTGCATGCGGCGATCAATGATGCGCTGAACATCGCGAAGTATTACAAGCGATGGAAAGGCAAATCCGCAACCACTCGATTTTTGCCCGGGCTGCCCAATATCCGCACGGTGTATGATCAGCTGGTGCAGGTGATGCTGAATCTCATTCTGAACGCTCTGGATGCGATGTCTGAAGGTGCGTCAATGGAGATTTCCACGGAACTGATCGCATCTGATGGAAGTTTGCCGGAGCGGATCGGGATTCGGGTGCGGGACGAGGGTCACGGCATTTCTGTGCAGGCACAAAAGCAGATTTTTCAGGCCTATTTCACCACGAAGGATCACGGCACAGGACTGGGTCTGTTTGTCTGTCAGCACATCACGCGGCAATCGCTGGGCGGGGACATTGAGCTTGTGCAGTCCGATGCGCGGGGAACGGAATTTCTGGTGACAATCCCCGCCCGACGCAGCTGAAACCTGCTCCTCCTGCACCGCGGCCCCTCCACCGGCTGCTGGCTGGAGTCTGCTGACTGATCTGCTACAATCCGCCCGCGGTCATCAGGACTGCAAACGGCTTGTGTGGAAACGTCTTGCGTCGATTCAGAAACGTCCTGAAAACGGCGTTTTTGCGGTGGCGGGGGCAAAAGGAGCAGTGCTTTGTCAACGGACAGTACTCAAAGTGATTCCGGGGCTCTTTCCGATCCCCGCGTGCTGCGCACGGACATTCAGGCAGAGATGCGGACAAGCTATCTGACATACGCCATGAGTGTGATCATCAGTCGTGCGCTCCCCGACGTCCGCGACGGGCTGAAGCCCTCCCAGCGGCGAATTCTGGTCGCCATGAACGACCTCAGTCTCAGCCCTGGTTCCGGCAGAAAGAAATGTGCCAAGATCGCTGGCGACACCAGCGGCAACTATCACCCGCACGGCGAACAGGCAATTTATCCCGCGCTCGTTCGTATGGCCCAGGACTGGGTGATGCGCGAAGTGCTCATCGACAAGCAGGGCAATTTCGGGTCGCTTGCCGGGCTGCCACCGGCTGCCATGCGTTACACGGAAGCGCGTCTGTCGCAGGCTTCCGCAGAAATGATGCGGGATATTGACCGCGAGACAGTGGACTTTGTGCCCACCTACGACAATGATCGACTCGAACCGGTCGTGCTCCCGGCGCGCTTTCCCAATCTGCTGGTGAATGGCTCCAGCGGCATCGCCGTCGGGATGGCGACCAGCATTCCGCCGCACAATATGGCTGAGGTCTGTGAGGCTGTGATTCGGGTGATCGACAATCCCGACGCAGGCCTCGAAGAAATCCTTGAAGTGCTGCCTGCGCCCGACTTCCCCACAGGTGGCATCATCTGCGGTACTCTGGGGATTCGGCAGGCCTATCTCACCGGTCGTTCCACGCTGACGCTGAGATCACGGACGCACTTCGAAACCGAAAAAAATGCGGATGTGATCGTCGTCACCGAGATTCCTTACATGGAGACCCGGGACCGCATTCGCGAGAAGCTTGAGGTGCTCGTCGCTGAAGAGCGGATCAAGGGGATCGCCCGGATTGTCGACCTGACGGACCGCAATGTGCCGCCATGGCAGGTTCGTCTGCACATTGTGCTCAAACGCGACGCCGATCGCGATGTGGTGCTCAATCAGCTCTTCGAGTATTCACCGCTGCAGTCCACGGTCAGTGTGATTCTGCTGGCCCTCGACGGCAATCGCCCTCAGCTCATGACCCTGCGGATGCTCCTCGATGCTTTTATCCGGCATCGCGTGGACGTGATTCGTCGCCGCACAGAGTACCTGCTCAGAGAGGCTCGCAAACGCAGGCACACTGTCGAAGGGCTGCTGCTGGCTCAGACGGACATCGACCGTGTGATCCAGACGATCCGCCAGGCCTCCAGCCGCGCGACGGCAAAAGAGGCGTTGCAGCAGATCGGTGTTCCGGCTCCGCTGGTTTCGCGGGCGCTCGGTGAAATCGGCTATGCGGCTTTCACCGCGGAAAACGGGGAGGCTGAGGAATACTTCCTTTCGCCCAACCAGGCCGAAGCCATCGTTTCCATGCAGCTCGGATCGCTCGCCGGGCTCGAACGCGAAAAACTGGCTGCCGAATACCAGACGCTCCTGCAGAACATCGCCGAATATCTGCGACTGTTGTCCGATGAATCTCACCTGCGAGCGCTCGTCCGCAGCGACATGGAAGAACTCCGCGCCCGCTTCCCTGATAAACGCCGCACAACAATTTCCGAAGAAGAGCTGGGCGATTACGACAAGGAAGCGCTGATTGCCGAGCAGCCGATGGTGGTGACGCTGTCCCAGCGCGGCTACATCAAGCGGACGCCGCTTGAGGTTTACGAGGCTCAGCACCGCGGCGGCAAAGGCATCAAGGGTGCGGCAGCCGATGAAGAGGACCCGATTGCTCACCTGTTTGTCTCCAGCACCCACGACTATCTCCTGTTTTTCACCAACCGCGGCCGCGTACACTGGCTTAAAGTCTACGATCTGCCTCTCCAGCCACGCACCGGTAAAGGTCGCGCTCTTGCCAACCTGATCACGCTTGAAGAGGGCGAAGGCATCGCCAACTGCTTTAACGTGCGGCATTTCCCGGAAGATCAGTACCTTGTCATCGCCACGCGTCAGGGCATCATCAAGAAGACGTCGCTTTCGGCCTATGGCAGGCCGATGAAAGGTGGAATCATTGCCATCCGACTGGACGACGGCGATGCGCTTGTGGACGTGCGGATCGTTTCCAGCGATCAGGATCTTGTTTTGTCCACATCGGGCGGGATGGCGATTCGTTTCAGCCACGAGGATGCGCGTCCGCTGGGGCGCGCCACACGCGGAGTCAAAGGCATCACTCTCACCCGCGGCGAAACGGTGGTGGGAATGGTGGTGGCTGACCCTGAGCGAACATTGCTGAGCATTTGCGAGTTCGGGTACGGAAAACGGACTCCGTTCGGCCCTGCCGAAAGCGTCGAAGAGCCTCCTCCGGTTGACGACGGCACCATGGCGGTGGCAGAGGAGCCGGTTGCTGATGAATCTTCCGAAGAGTCCGGCGAGGATGCTGCACCGGGCAGCAACATGAAGTATCGCCGGCAGCGGCGCGGGGGAAAGGGGCTGCGGGATATCAAGACAACCGCCCGCAACGGACGTGTTGTGGACGTGTTGTCGGTTTGTGACGATGATCAGGTTCTGATGGTGACTTCCCGAGGCAAGATTCAGCGGATCCGCGCGGCCGATATCAACACGATCGGCCGGAATACTCAGGGCGTTCGCATCATCCGACTGGACGACGGAGATTCACTGGTTTCCTGCGCCGTGATTCCGGGAGATTCCATTGAAGAAGCTGCCGCCCGGGCAGCTCAGGCGGCTCTGGCGGCTCTGGCGGCCCCACCCGCCAATCTCCCCGCAGATGCTCTGCCTGCCCTGCCCGAAGCTCCTGCAGATCTCGGGGACGAGGTCGGCTGATCGTTTGTTCAACGACTTTTCTCTGCCATTCACGGGCACGATTGATTCCTCGGGAGTTCTGCATCGATGAACGTTCCCACACATCTCAGCCAGTGGTCCCTGCGGTCAGCTGATCAGGCGATCGGATACCTGATGCAGCAGGCCGTAGAGAATCCCGGCTGTATTTCGCTCGCTGCCGGCCTCGTCGATGAGCGATCATTGCCGGCGGGGCTGGTTCGTGGCGCCGTGGACGAGCTCCTTGCGGATACGGACGCCGGACGGCGACTGCTGCAGTATGGCACGACACAGGGCCCTGAGCCGCTGCGACGCGTCTACAGGAACTACCTTGCGGAGCTGGAAGGGCGCAGCGATTCGCTGACTGATCTGCCCCTCTCCCGACTCGTGCTCACGACCGGCTCCCAGCAATTGCTCTCCCTGGTCGTGCAGGCACTGTTTGACGAAGGTGACATTTGTCTGGTTGCGGCGCCGACGTACTTTGTGTTTCTGGGAGTGCTTGAGGCAGCCGGGGCAGAAGTGATTCCGATCGAAACTGACAGTGAAGGGATGCGTCCTCAGGCTCTCCAGGCAACGCTGGCCCGTCTGGCGAGTGAAGGTCGTCTGGGACGTGTACGGCTGATTTATGTGGTGAGTGACTTCGAGAATCCGAGTGGTGTGAGTGTCTCTCAGGACCGTCGCCGGGAATTGCTTGACCTTGCAGAGGCGTGGTCTCGCGAGTCGCGCATTTACCTTCTGGAGGATGCGGCGTACCGTGAACTGCGTTTTGAGGGGACAGCGCCACCCAGCATCTGGTCCCTGGATAAAACGCACCAGACGGTGATTCTGGCGCAGACCTTCTCCAAGAGTTTTTCTCCGGGAATTCGTGTGGGGCTTGGAGTCCTTCCTGAGGCGCTGGTGAAACCGGTTTCGGATCTGAAGGGCAACGAAGATTTCGGTTCAGCGCACCTCAATCAGCACATCGTCGCAAGCGTACTCAGGAACGGCAGTTATCGACGGCATGTGGAATCGGTGGTGGCCAGCTATCGCAGCAAGCGCGACGCGATGCTCAGAGCAATCGACAGGGAGTTTGCCGGGCTTGACGGAGTGACGTGGGTGCGTCCGGCGGGTGGCATGTATGTCTGGATGCGTCTTCCGCAAATGATTCAGACGGGTTTCGACAGCCCGCTTTTTCAGCAGGCAACCAAAGTGAATCGCGTGATGTACGTCCCAGGAGAACTCTGCTACCCATCAGCGTGGCGTGATCGCCCACGGTGCGAGATGCGTTTGAGTTTTGGTGTGCAGTCGGAGGCGGGCATCGAAGAAGGTATTCGGCGTCTGGCTGCGGCGGTGCACGCTGTGATTGAGCGGATTTCCGGGAGCAATCGGGTGTAATGTGATGGACTGCGAACACTGGCGGCCAGCCTGCTCTCTCGACGTCCTCCGCATCCGTGCCACGATGCTCAGGGCCATCCGCGAGTTCTTTGCGGACCGCGGATATCTGGAAGTTGAAACACCATGTCTGTCGCGGGACATCGCCCTTGATGCATGGATTGAACCTTTTCGGGTGCCGGTGGGCGGTGGTGAGTCTGTACGATTTCTGCAGACTTCCCCGGAGGCGTTCATGAAGCGACTGCTGGCGGCAGGCAGTGGATCGATCTACCAGATCGCGCGAGTGTTCCGACATGGTGAGTCCGGCAGGCGACACAATCCGGAGTTCACAATGGTGGAGTGGTACGGTGTGGGGGACAGCTGGGAAGATCAGCTGGTTTTTACCGAAAGTCTGCTGCGATTCTGTATGAACGCTGTCGGCAGTCTGAGTGGCAGTTCTGTGCCGGTCTGGCCGGAGATGGAATTTCCGACACTGACGTATGCGAATGCATTTGCGGAGGCTTTCGGGCTGGATATTCATGGGGCCAGCACTGAGGATTTGCGGCAGGCGGCTGAGAGTTCGGCACTTGCAATCCCGGAAGGTGGCCAGCAGATGCAGCGCGATGAACTGCTCAATCTGATGCTGGGATTTGTGATCGAACCGCAGCTGGGGGGAAAGCCTGGCGCTGAAGCTCCTGTTTTTCTGTGCGATTACCCACCCAGTCAGGCGGCCATGGCCGTTATCTCGGACACAACGCCGCCGGTTGCAAGGCGGTTCGAGCTGTACGTGCGCGGGCTGGAACTGTGTAACGGCTATCAGGAACTCACTGAAGCAGAGGAGTTGCTGGAGCGTGAACAGCGGCAGAAGGCGATTCGCGGCTGTGATTCAGGGACAGAAAGTCTGCCGGGAGCGACACGGCTTCGGGAGGCCATGACTGCCGGGCTCCCATCCTGCTCGGGAGTGGCCCTGGGATTTGATCGGTTGGTGATGCTTGCGACGGGGGCCGAAACGATTCAGGAAGTGCTGCCCTTCCCGGATGACCGATCCTGAGTGTCAGTTCCAGTCAGACCTGAGCGCACTTTTCCAGCCGCAGGGATGCAGTTCTGGAATTTGTCGATTCCAGTGGTGCTGCCGTGACGCAGGTTGCTGACGGCGTAATC
>CAZLOQ010000100.1:0-4527 GCA_964561125.1 uncultured Chitinophaga sp.
TGTTCACGACGATCAGCCCCCCGTATCGACGCTGCGCGCAGCAACGGCATGGAGGCCGTCACGGTGCAGCGTTGTTCGCAGACACGGGACGGAGCCCTGCATGGTGAAAGTCGCCATTCATCAGCCTGACGAAACGGAATCGGCCAGCACTGCCGCACCGACGTCCGCCGGTATGCCGCAGCCGATTCTCCCTGCCGAACCTCCACCTTCTCCGCCCCGTCGAGGACGGTGGCTGCTGAAACTGACGCTGCTGAGCATCCTTGTGGTGGTCGCCGCGCCCAGTGCGATCACGCTGACAGGTACCGCAAAGCTTCTCCTCGACCTCGCATTACCCCAATATGCAAAGGCCGTTCAGTTCGATGCCGTGCAGCTCCACTGGTGGGCCCCGGTAGCGATTTCCAGCCTGCAGCTCGCGGATCTCAGCGACCTCGCCGCCGCGAATGCTGCCGACCCTGCCGCCCCCTCCGCCCCTGCCAACACCTTCACTCCTCAACCACCTCTGGCCGAAATCCGCCGCCTCGCTACCCGCCAGCCGCTCTGGCAGCTCGTCCTGAACGGCGGCCGGGGCACCGAACTGGATATTGTCGAGCCTCAGGTCCGCCTGATCACAACCGGTAAAAGCACCAACCTCCAGGAGACTCTGACACGGCTTGCCGGCAACTCCGAAAGCTCCCCCTCAGCCTCTCTGTTTCCCATGGAAGTGCGTGTCAGTGGCGGTGTCGTAAGCTGTTTTGCAGCCGCAGGGCGACCACAGCACCTTGCGAATCTGGAACAGCTGGACGCCCGCATCTCAACACTCGACACCAGTGCGTCACTCCCGCTCGTGGAACTGGCGGCCGTCGTCCGCGAAAGCAGTCCGGCAGTGCAAACGAGCCTTCGCAGCGGTACACGGCCCGAACGGCTGGCAGCAGATCTTGATGATGTCCTGAAGGACTTCCCCGCAATTCCGCTGAACCAGCTTGCCGGCGATGCCGCCGGTCAGGACTCCGAGACCGGTCTTCTGCGACTGATTCTGAAGCCACGCATCGATGAATCGGGACGGCAGTCGATCCAGTTCGGAGCCCGCGACCTCGATCTGGCGCTGCTCCGCCCGCTGCTGCAGCTCGCCGGCTACACCGGGGAACTCGAAGGTCGCGTCAGTGGCGGAATCGACGCGCGAGTCGCAGGGCCGGCATTTTCTGATGGCGTTGCTGCGCGAGTGCTCCTCGAAGGCCGTGGCATGCGACTGCGTCAGGCAACGTGGGCAGACGATGAATGGCTCCCGCTGGGAGACGTCAAGGCAGCTGGCGCCGCTGCGCTCGCGGCAGACGGATTGCTGCTCGATGAACTGCAGGTCGAGACCGACGTCCTCCGGGTTCAGGGCAGTGGCGAGATTCGCAGTGTTCAGGGATCTCCAGGAAACGCCGGCGGTCAGGCAGAACTCACAGCCAGTCTGCTGCTGCCACAATTGACCGCGGCACTTCGCCAGACGCTGGGGCTCGCGGATGACGTGCAGGTGGAATCGGGAGTGCTGCGGCTGACGGTGCGGGCCGAATCCGAGAATCAGACGGCGGACGCGAACACCGTTGCACCTGGCGGGCTTGCGGCCAAATGGCATCTGCAAACGCTCACCGAAGATCTCCGTATTCGCCGCCATGGTACCCTCCTCGAAAACTCCGCCGGAGTCCGCCTCGAAGCCATTGGTCTTGCCGCCGGTGGACTGCCACAGCTCCGCCAGGCACGCCTCACAGCAGACTTCGGCGTCATCGACTGCCTGCCGGATGGCGCGGCGTGGAAGGTGGCCGGCCGCTTCGAACCCGATCTGCTCTGGCAGCAGCTCCGACAGCTCACAGACATTCCCCAGCCGGGTCTGACTGCACCGCTCTCGTTTCAGTGCCGGGCTGCTGCCGTGGAGAATGGGGTGCAGCTTACCGATGTGCTGCTCACTTCAACCGACCTCAAAGTGTCCAGCGTGGCACTGGGCCTGTTTCCTACCGCACTCTTCCCGAGAAATCTCGACGGCAGCCTCGAATTTCACGGAACCGCGGCCGCTGTCCGCACCCTGATCGCCCCCTGGCATGACGCCTGGTGGCTCGCCGGCAACGCCACCGTGCAGGGCCGGCTCGAGGGCAGGCGGTCCGTCGGGTTCCAGACAACCCTCAGAATCCGCCCGGAATCAGCCACCACAGTCCCGCTCGATCGCGTGCGGGCCATCTCACGCACCCGCCCGGCGAATGAAGCCTGGTCCGGTAATCTGCTGTCAGATCGAGCATTGCTGGTGGATGAAGCAGACCTGCAGCTGGAACTTGAAGCCCGGCCCGACGGACGGCAGTACACGATCCGGAGTGGCCAGCTGAGCGTCCCCGGCCTCACCGCAAAGCTCAGCGGCGGCATGCGCCTTGAAGATGACCGGGTCAACGTCGCTGTGAGCGCCACCACGCGGTATGACCTGGCTATTCTGAGCCAGCGAATGTTTGACCCCCAGGCCGGTCTCCGCTTCACCGGAGCCGGCGAAGAAGTCTTCACTCTCTCCGGGAATCCGGCAGCCATCGGTGTCGCACCAGTCCCCAGAGCAGCAGATGGTCGATCCGCAGTCGAGCCGCAATTTGCCGGCACCGGCACAATTGCCTGGGACTCCGCCCAGTTTCAGGGACTCTCGGCCGGACCCGGCACGATGAGTCTTGAACTTCTCGATGACCTCCTGCGGTCCGGCCCCGTACACTGTTCAATCAACGGTGGTGACGCCAATCTGCTCTGGCAGTACGATCTCACCCGCGGACTGCTGGCTCTCGGAGCCGGAAGTCGGGTGGAAAATCTGCAGCTGACAGAAGAGTTCTGCCGCGGCTGGCTGGGATATGTGAGCCCGCTTCTGGCCACCTCGGTCGACGTGCAGGGACGGATTTCGGCACGAGTTGAACAGTGTGTCTGGGACTTCGAGGCGATCGAAAACTGTACGGCCCGCGGCCAGCTCATCATTCACGAAGCCGCCGCCGCTCCAGGCGGCTCCCTCACCGCTCTTCTCGAAATCGTCGATCTCGTCCGCAGCCGCAGTGGTGACACCGCCCCCTGGGCCGCCCGCTCACTCGTGCTTCCCCAGCAAAGTATCCCCGTGCGGCTGGAACGCGGGTGGGTGAGCCACGAAAACCTCGCCCTTGAACTGGCCGGCTACCGACTCGCCTCCAGCGGCGCTGTCGGCCTCAACCGGCAGCTGCAGGTCACCCTCAACGTCCCACTGGAAAAACAGGCCGCTGGCGGACGCTCAGTCCCCGTACCCCTCCGCGGCACCATCACAGCCCCCCAGCCCGACGTCGCCGCGTTCCTCCAGGCCGCCGGCAGCCAGCAACTGCAGAAACAACTCCAGAATCAGGTCGACAAAGCGATCAATAATCAGTTTAAGAAACTGTTGGGACGAGAATGAGGGGGTCATTGGTCATTGGTCATTGGTCATTGGCTGGCGGCCGACCTCGTGGCGGTTTCTGAGTGGCCACTGTTGCGACTCCGGCCTGTAAGGCCAGCTCCACCAGCCCGGGGTGTCAGCCCCAGGGGGCGCTGTTACCTGCAGGCTTTGACAGCTGCAGGCATGGCATCCCGGAAGTCTGCCGGCGGCGAATAGCCCAGCTGACGCACAGCCTTGTCAATGCTGTAATCCAGGTTCAGGCCCAGAAACTTCAGCCGGGCACTGTTCAGAATCGGCGCTTCCTGGCGTCCCAGCAGTCTCCAGAGTCGCTCCAGCACCCGCGCCAGCACCCGCGCCACCGCGATCGGCACAATCTTTCGCGGGCGATTCAGTCCGGCAGCATCGCAGACCGTTTCGATGAATTCCTTTTTGGTGACCAGGCGAGGGTCTCGGATATTGAACACTTCCCCCGTCACATCATCCCGCTCAATTGCCAGCCAGATTGCATGGCACAGGTTGCCGACCCAGGTGTTGTTCATGAGTTTTTCCGGGGAGCCAAGATAGGCGAATTTGCCGGAGCGGAGCCGTTCCAGGAGCCGCGGAAGGACGGTTCGGTCACGTTCCCCGTAGATAAAACCGGGCCGCAGCACCACTCCCGGCAACCCCCGGTCACGCATCCAGTCGACCACAAGCTTCTCAGATTCCACCTTGGTGAGTGTATAGCCGTCAATGCCCAGAGACGAAGGTTCCGTTGCTTCATCCGTGCCATAGTGGTCGCGACCTTCGTAGACGCCGAGCGAACTGATCTGTACCCAGCGTTTGAGCAGACCGGTGGCGGCTGCGGCCTCCAGCAGTGCGCGCGTCCCCTCCACGTTCACCTGGCGGTAGCTTTCCGTCGGCCCCCAGTCTCCAACCTTCGCAGCACAGTGCACCACCACCGTCACTCCCGTCACCGCAGCTGACAGACTTGCAGGCTGATCCAGATCGCCCTCCACCAGCTCGCAGCCCAGACTGCGGAGAAACGCGACACTGGCCCCTGCACGCACGAGACATCGCACCCGCAGTCCCCGCGCCCGCGCCTGCTCCGCCACATGACTGCCAACCAAACCCGTACCGCCTGTCACCAGGATCAAATCCGCTGCACTCAACGT
>CAZLOQ010000100.1:4627-21522 GCA_964561125.1 uncultured Chitinophaga sp.
TCTGCCCCCCGCAGCACTCGCAGAACATTGCCGCCGAGGATCCCGCGGATGTCGTCAGCACTGTATCCCCGGTCCAGCAGCAGCTGTGTGATTCGCGGATAGGTGGCCACGCTCTCCAGCTGCTCCGGCAGCCGCGGAACGCCATCATAGTCAGATCCGATTCCCACATGCTCAACCCCGCAGTGGCGAGCCAGATGATCAATATGGTCCACCACGTCGTGAATCGTGCCTCGAGCCATGGGGTTTTGCTTCAGCTGTTCAGTGGGTACGATGAATGCCGAGAAGAAGTTGACCATAATCACGCCCCCGTTCTGCCTGACCAGCGGGAGCACTTCATCGGGAACGTTACGCGGGTGATCACAGATCGCCCGGGCACTGGAATGTGAAAAAATCACTGGCGCCCGCGAGACGGCCAGAGCCTGCTTCATCGTGTCCACCGACACATGAGACAAGTCCACCAGCATTCCCAGACGGTTCATCTCCCGAATGACCTCACGGCCGAATTCCGACAGCCCGCCGCACTTCGGCTTGTCTGTCGCTGAATCGGCCCACGAAAGTGAACGGGAATGCGTGAGTGTCATGTAGCGGCAACCCTCGCGATAAAACCGCTCCAGATTCGCCACATCCTCCTCGATGCTGTATCCGCCCTCCACCCCCATCATCGAAGCAATTCGCCCCGCCTTGACAATCCGCTCCACGTCGTCCGCTGTTGATGCCGCCTCAAAGGTCTCCGGATAACGCCTGTACATGGCCTTGACGATTTCGATCTGCTGGAGCGTCTGCAGCAGGGAGTTGCCAGTGTCCGTGGTCTCGGCCGGTACGTACACCGACCAGAACTGCGCCTTCAGACCACCCTCCCGAAGTCGCGGAATGTCGGTGTGCAGCTGCGGCTGTGACTGGCTGATGTCCAGTTCTGCAAAGGATGCATTGCCGCGCGAACGAATCTCCCATGGCAGGTCGTTGTGGCCGTCAAAGAGCACCCCTCCGGCATGCAGTTCAGCGGCCGCTGCACTCACCTTCACAAGCCCCCGTCGCGGCTCGTTCCCTCCCGGCTCGTCACCCCGCAGCGAACCTGCCGCTGCCACTGTCGCCATAACCAGAACCACCGCCGCAATGCCTCTGTCAGACTGCCCATGCAACATCAGATCGCCCCCACACAATGAAATGCCGGATTCCCGGAAGCTTTCCGGAAGCTTTCCAAAGGCCTTGCGGCGGAGTCTACAGATTCACCGCTGCCATGGCCAGTACCACCGTCGCCGTCGCGGGACGTCAAAATCAGGTACTGCTGAAACCTGGCCTGCACTCCCTCGCACCACACCGCGGGCTCCGTCCAGTGGAGTGACCGCGCCGACCGCTGGTGACTCACCCTGCAGCATTGCTGAATCAAATTCGCCGGCTTCCCGCGACACCCCGGCAATCTGCCCCCGGACCGACCGCTGCTGTTGTTCTGACCACCGCTGCAGATCCCGCAGATCCACCGTCTGCGCTGTTCCGGCCGAAGGGGGCTGCCAGAGACCGGCTGAGATCTGTGGATTCACTTCGATCCGCCCCAGCGTCAGCGTGAGTACCGTATCCGTCTGCGGAAATGAAAGCCGCAACTGGTGGGGAAGCTTTTCGCCCGGAGCACCCCGGTAGTCGGACAGGGAGGCACGAACGAGCAGTTCATCCTGACTGCCATAGAGCAGCTGTTCGCGCACCTCACCCAGAGCCCGATCCAGCCGCAGCTCCCGACGCTCAACTCCAGCCAGCCCTCCGCCAGCACTTGACAACCAGAGCTCCTGCATGCCCTCCGCACCCGCCCGCAGCTCGTAGTCGTCCGCATGGAATTGCTGCAGGCCGAGCAGTTGCAGGAGCCAGGCTGGGTCCAGCTGAGGAAACCCCGGCATCAATTCCGTCAGCATCCACGCGTCCTCGTGCCGCCATGTGAGCACAACAGGTTCACCGGGACGAACGTACACCCAGCCCTGCTCTTCATTGGCCCCCAGGTCCGCGTGCACACCCACGACGTTCCCGGCCACCAGCCGAAAACGCCCCGGAGCTTCGCAGGCCAGCGACCCGCTGAGCCTTTGCGGCATCGGCAGCCCCGGCATCCGCAGGTACACCTTTGTGTCACCACACCGCCAGGAACGCAGCCGGGCGTTGCGAGCATTCAGATGACCCACAATCTCCTCCACCGTCGCCTGAGCAGACAGGACCGGAGCGGCCGCGGGGGGCACAGACCGGGACGCAAACAGATTCCAGCGACAGCCCGCGAGAGCTGGCAACAGAACCATCAGCATTAAAACCCGGCAATTCATCAGCGTTTGGTCTTCAGTGGTCGGTGGTCTGTGGCCAGTGGTCAGGCAGCGATTTGCTCGCCACCGATGAGTTGTTGCTGGAGTCGGAGCATTTCGGTTTCTGACAATTCCTCTTCCGGTATTTCGAACGGCCCCTCGCCTGCGCTTCCTGAGAGTCGCATGACCGGCACATCGTCCTGCTCCACGACTTCTTCCAGAATCAGCCGCCGCTTTCTTAACAGGAGCAGCGTCAGGATGTAACGGTATTGCTGCTGCACCCGGTTTGGCGATTCGTACAGCTGCAGGAAGGATTGAAACATGGCATCTGCGGTGAGCTTTGGGCGAGGACTTTCGGCCACACCACCGGCAGGACAGCGCCAGTACCCGACAGCTCCTTCAGGAACGCCCGTCCACGACTCTTCGGCGATATCCTGCCGGACGAGTTCTCCGGATTTTTCGAGCAGTACAGACCAGCACCATTCGCCCGGACGAAAAGATCGCCCGGACACAACACACGTTCGACCTGCCGATCTGATATGGTAATCCATGCCCCAGATGACCTTCCGCTGGTCCCTGCAGAAGCCTCGCATCGTCCATGAGGCGAGTTCCTCCGGAATCTTCGCAGATTCCTCGGCTTTCGCCAAGACCGGAATTTCAGCCCGCTGTCTCCGGAGACGGCGCGGCTGTCGGGGTCGGCGGTTTCTGCCGGAACTGGCTCCCGCTCGCAAAGACGGATTTCCTCGTCACGGATCCGCCGTTAGAATTGCCGGCCGTGGCAGACTTCCCATTTTTCCGCGCCTGATCAGCACTTGTTCATGTCCAGCCGCATCGGATCTGAATTTTTCGATGTTCCGCGAGCAATTTCCCGGGGTTCGCTGCGGCAGGCGTTCGACCTTGCGGTGGGCTTTGTACTGGCCGTACTGCTGCTGCGAACCTTTGTGCTGGAGGGGTACCTGATTTCAACAGGCTCCATGGCCCCGGGGCTGTGCGGGTTTCATCGTCGGCTGGTTTGTCCGTCATGTGGTTGTGTATTTCCGTTCGGCGTGGCTTTTGATGCGTCAGTGGAAGGTGAAGCCGGTGGAATTCGTGAGCCTTCAGGACTGCGTCGACTGGCTGTGTGTCCCAACTGCACTCAGCGCAGCATTGATGTTCGTGACGTCCCCGACAGTCACGGCGACCAGCTTCTGGTTCTGCGGCACCTGTATGACCTGCGTCCCCCCGCGCGGTGGGAGACGGTTGTGTTTCGCAACCCTTCCGCGCCGCGGGAAGCGTATGTCAAGCGGATCACGGGGTTGCCGGGTGAGCGGTTGCGGCTGGTGAACGGAGATGTTGAGATCAACGGCCGGCTGGCGGTCAAGCCCTGGCGTGAGCAGCTGGAGATGCGGATTCCGGTGACCGATCCCGATTACGCTCCGATATCCGATGAGTACCAGCTCCCGTGGGAGCTGGACAGCAGCTGGACGAACAGCGGGGGCAGAATCACAGGCGGGGGATCCCGGCCCTCGTGGGTCCGCTTCCGATACTGGCGCTGGCAGGGTGGCCGACACCCCGTTTCCACTCCAATCCCCCGAGACCTGGCGATGGCTGACTGGTCTGCGTTTGAGCAGCGGGAAGCGGAGCTTCCGGTGGTGCTTTCATCGCGCGTGCGCTATGATGCCGAACGACAGCTGCTGGAATGCACAGGAGTGCTCCCGGCTGAAGTGCAGCGACTGCTGTTGAAGGACTGTCAGACGGAGGAATTTCGTTCCGCCGTTTTTCGTCTGGCTGCACTCTCACACCTCGCTCCCGTGACCGATCGCTGCGGCTACAATTCCATGGTGTCAGCAGCGGAATACGTTGTGAGCGATCTGATGCTGGACGCGGTGATTTCGTGGAGTGAAGTTCCGCGGAGCATTGACGTGCGGATTCCCGTGGGAGCTGGTCTGTACGGTCTGCGAATTGAACGCGCCGCCGGCCGCGCACTGCTGGTGGATCTGGACCGCGGGACGCTCGTCGCCGAGACGCCTCTTCCGGCCTCAGTTCGCAACACCGACTCGCTGCACCTGCAGGTTTCCAACTTTGATCGTCATCTGGCGGCTGCGGTGAACGGCGCGGTGTTGTGGCAGGGTATACCGGCGGCGAATGCCGGGAGTCTTCCGGAGGCGATTGAAGTTTCTGCGGCTCTGGCGCCGGGTGACCGTCCTGATCCGGCGAGGGCACTGGAGGTCAGTCTGCGGACGGAGCAGCAGCGACGGTGGGCTTTGGGAACTTCGGCCGGTGAAATCGCCATTGAGCGGCTGCGGATGTTCCGCGATGTGTTCTACACGCCGGTTCGCGGTCGCCCCGGCACAGGGGAATCTGCCGTGTACGAGGTGGCGGACGGCGCTTACTTCGTACAGGGCGACAACAGTGCTGTCTCTTCAGACAGCCGCAGCTGGCCGAATTCCTGCGTGCCCCACGAACTGCTCGTCGGCAAACCCTTTCTCGTGCATCTGCCCTCCCGCCCCGCTATACTTCGATTCGCCGGATTTCAGTGTCCGATCCGGCTGCCCGACTGGTCCCGCATTCGCCGCGTTCACTGAATTCCTTCTGTCTCTCAGCAGTCAACTCAGCAAACAACTCCGAAAACAACTCCGCAAACGTTACCCCAAAGCCCCGGAAAGGCCCTGCCATGGCCAAAGCCCCAGCCCGTGAAGAGGGCGCCCGTGACACGGTTGAAGCAGTCGTCATCGCCTTCATACTCGCCTTCGTCTTCAAGACGTTCGAAGCTGAGGCGTTCGTGATTCCCACGGGCTCGATGGCGCCGACGCTGTATGGTCGTCACAAGGAAGTCACCTGCGAAGGCTGTGGTCTGCACTACACCATCGGTGCCAGCCAGGAGATCGATCAGGACTCCGGCAGGCTGCTCACCGATAATCGGGTTGACAGAACGCTCTGCCCGGGCTGCCGCTACGAAAACCGTGCCCGAAACGCGGCTGTCTTCAACGGCGACCGGATTGTGGTCAACAAGCAGGTCTCCGGATATCACCGCTTCGATGTTGTGGTGTTCAAAAATCCGGAAGAGCCGCACGTCAATTACATCAAACGCCTGATCGGGCTTCCGGGTGAAACGATTCGCATTCGTCAGGGCGACATTCATGCTCGGCGTTCCGAAACAGAACCCTGGCAGATCCAGCGCCGCGAGGATCTCAACAGGCAGCGCGATGTACAGCTGCTCGTGTACGACGACCGTCACCCCCCGCGACCGCTCCTGAAAGCCGGCGGTGAAGAACGCTGGGCGCCCGCCACCTTCCGGGCTGTGGATCGTGAAATCGCCGGCTGGCCGGCTGCCGAAAATGCATGGACGGCCGACCCCGATCGTCGCCTCTATACCGTCGATGCACAACCCGGCCCCCCGCAGTGGCTCCGCTATCGACACCTGATCCCCACACCCGAGCAGTGGGCTGACGCGTCGGCCGAGCGACCGCTCGAATCCCCTCTGCTCCCACACCTTGTCACCGATTTCTGCGGCTTCAACAGCGATAACCGCTACGGCGACCAGGAACTCTACTGGACCAACGACCTGACACTCGATTTCACCCTCGATGTTCAGGAAATTCGCAGCGATGCACTGCTCACCATCGAACTCGAAGAAGGTATCCGTTCGGTCCGCTGCGAGATCCAGCCTCAGTCGGGCAGTGTTGTCCTCTCTGCCATCACCCACGCAGATCCCGGCCAGACAGATCCGCCCGCCCAAATCGTTGCCTCCGGCACCTGTTCACTCAACGGTACCGGCGAATACGAAGTTTCCTTTGCCAGCGTCGATGACCGGCTCACCCTCTGGATCGATGGCTCACCCGTCCCGCTGGAAACCCGGCAGGAACTCTCAACCCCCGAAATCAACCTCCCCACCGACCGCGATCTGGCTCCCGCCGGAATCGCTGCCAGTGGCCTCAAAGCCACCGTCTCGTCGCTGGTCATCAAACGCGACATCTATTACCGCAACGACCTTGTCGCCTTCGATTCCGCTGCCGGCACTACGGCTGATCCGTGGCATCAGGATTACGGCAATGATTACACCGCCGTGGTCGCGCACGAAGTCAGTTTCAACCGCAGCCACCAGCTGAGCAGCAGCTTTCGTTCTCCGGAAATCTGGGGCAGACTGTATTCCGAACTGGTGCTGCAGCAGCAGGAGCTCTTCGGCCCCCTGCTCGAATTTCGCCTCGCCGACGACGAATACCTCATGCTCGGAGATAACTCGCCCGCCAGCAAAGACGGAAGACTCTTCGATTATTTCAGCCGCCCGCGCCGCGGTGTCTTCAGCAGTCGCCATGCCGTGCGCGAAACAGATCTGGTCGGAGAAGCCATGTTTATTTTCTGGCCCCATGGCGTGCCATTTCTCAATGGCGGACGAGGCTATTCGATGATCGGACATAACGGGGATCCCGATTACCCGCTGTATTCCATCCCGTTCTATCCCGACTTCTCCCGCATGAAACTCATCCGCTGAACACCCCCTATGCTCGCCACACCTCCCAGCTCTCCTGATGATGTGCGGATGCGCGGCTTCCCCGGCCGCACTCCTGTCAACATCGCTCTCAGCTGGCTTGACACAGCACTCGATCAATGGCTGGCAGACAGACAACAGCACCTTGACGCCACGGAACTGCTCCCGCTGCACCAGTGCTGCGGCCGAGTGCTTGCGGAAGACCTTGTGAGCAGCATCCCCGTGCCCGGGTTCCAGCGGGCGATGATGGATGGGTATGCTGTCCATGCTGAAGATCTGGCGACCGTCTCCGCAGACCATTCCACAAAGCTCCGGGTGGCCGGAGAAAGTCTTCCGGGACGCCCGTTTACCGGCACGCTCCCCAATGGCTCAGCCGTGCGGATTATGACCGGAGCACCGTTCCCGGCAGACGCCGACGCCGTGCTCCCCGTCGAACTCACTCGTCCGCTCGCAGACGACCACGTGCTGGCCATTGCAAAGATTCCGCCCGGCAAACACGTGGGACTGGTCGCGGAAGACATTCGGCCGGGCGAGCGATTGCTGGCTGCCGGACGCAGACTGCGTCCGCAGGACGTCGCCGTGGCCTCGTCAATCGGCCACCCGCAGCTGCGGTTGTTTCGTCGGCCCAGGGTCCGAATTCTGATCACCGGCAGTGAACTCCTGCCGGCAGGTTCCGTTCCGCAGGGATTCCGGATCACCGATTCCAACGGTCCGCTCCTGCAATCGCTCGCCCTCCGCGACGCCGGCGTACAGCCGCCACTGGAATACATCGGTGATGACCCCGGCCGACTCCGGCAGGCTTTGACAGAACCAGCCGATGTGTTTCTCGTATCAGGCGGTTCCAGTGTCGGTCAGGAAGATTTTGCCCCCCAGGTCCTCGCGCAGACCGGCGAACTCGCAATCCACGGTCTGTCTCTGAGACCAGCCGCCCCCACCGGACTTGGTCGTTGCGGTTCAGCCTTCGTGTTTCTGATTCCCGGGAACCCTGTGTCCTGCCTGTGTGCCGGAGATTTGTTTGCCGGCCGGGCACTCCGACGCATGCTGGGCGGCAACGGCCAGTTGCCATACGCCGGGCAAATGCTGGAACTGGGCGCTGCTGTGCACTCGGCCCCAGGCCGCCGCGACTACGTGCGGGTGCGTCGGGAGGGCAGTCAGGTTTTTCCGCTGGCTGCCAGCGGCGCTGCAATGCTGGCCACTGCCGTCCGCGCCGATGGGTTTATCTGGATTGCAGAAGACCAGGAACAGGTGATGGCCGGGACCCAGGTGGAGTACTTCAGCTATGATTCCTGAGATTTCCATTTTGCAGACGGATTTTTCTTGACAACGATGCCCTGGAAAGAACAGGCCGGATGCAGGCTCGGGACTGGTATTCCGATTGTTCCCGTTCTCCGGAAGTTGTCGGCTTTTTTCAAGGGAATTTCCCGGCGCAATGGTGCCAGTCTTATGATTTCGCCCCTCGCTGCCCGGAAGATGGCGGCCCGACAAACCTTCTCGCCGGAGGGCTGGCAGCCACATTTGGTGGCGGCGGCCGGCTCCGGCATGGTTCCTGAAACAAACAACGAGTGCAGGCCGTGTATCGCGTATTAATTACCGACAGCCTATCGAAGGCCGGACTACGAATTCTTGAGCAGACCGAGGGGATCGAGGTCGTGCAGCGCAGCGGCCTGACTCCTCAGCAGGTCCGCGAAGAGCTGCATGCGGCGGATGCGATTATCATCCGCAGCGGCACAACGCTCACCCCGGAAATCCTTGACGGCCAGCAGCGGCTCAAATGCATCGCCCGCGCCGGTGTCGGCGTAGACAACATCAACCTCGACGCGGCCACCCGCGCTGGTGTGCTCGTAATGAACACCCCCAGCGGCAACACCATCAGCACGGCGGAACACACGTTTGCAATGATGCTGGCACTGTCACGTAACATCGGCCCGGCACATGCTTCCATGAAGTCCGGCAAATGGGACCGCAAATCCTTCCAGGGCTCGCAGCTGGCCGGAAAAACTCTCGCCGTCATCGGACTCGGCCGCATCGGACTCAGCGTCGCAGTGCGCGCTGTCGCCTTCGAAATGAACGTGCTCGGCTACGATCCGCTCATTTCCGAAGACAAGTGCCGCGAATACGGCATTCAGCTCTTCCGCGACGTCGACGAAATCATCACCCACTGCGATTACCTCACCGTACACACTCCGCTCACCGACGAAACACGCGGCATCATCAATGCAGACCGCATTGCAAAGATGAAACGCGGAGTCCGGCTGATCAATTGCGCCCGCGGCGGCATCATCGACGAAACGGCTCTCGCAGACGCAATCGATTCCGGTCACGTCGCCGGCGCTGCACTCGATGTCTTCATCGAAGAACCCCCCAAAGATCGCCGACTCGCCGATCACCCCAAAGTGCTCGCCACTCCCCACCTCGGCGCGTCCACCGATGAAGCTCAGGAAATGGTCTCCATCGAAGCCGCTGAACTGGTGGTCGCCTACCTCAAACGCAGCGAAATCCGCTGTGCTGTGAATATGGCACCCGTGTCCGCCGCCGAAATGAACGAACTCCGCAGCTACCTCGATCTCGCCTATCGGCTCGGACTGCTCTCCGCTCAGATGATCCGTGGCCAGGGGCTGCGTTCCGCCGAAGCGATCTATCGCGGCGAAGCGTCTGCCCGCAAAACCCGCCTGCTCACCAATGCCTTCACCGCCGGACTCCTCGAAGCCTCCCTCGATGAATCCGTCAATATCATCAACGCCACCTCTGTCGCTCAGGCCCGCGGCATCCACATCCGCGAAACTCTGACCGGAGACTGCGAAAACTTCGCATCCATGGTGTCCGTTGCCGTCCACACCGATCATGGCCGATTCGAAGCCTCCGGTACGATTTTCGGCAACCAGTTCATGCGGCTCGTCCGACTCAACGAGTTCCACTTCGAATCCTATCTCGACGGCCTGATGCTCATTTATCGCCACCGCGATATCCCCGGACTCATCGGCTACATGGGCACCATCTTCGGCGAACATCACGTCAACATCGCCCAGATGTCCCTCGGTCGCCGCGTAGAACGCCCCGGTGGTAACTCCGTCGCTGTACTCAACCTCGACAGCGAACCACCCGCAGAAGCCATCCAGAAGGTTCGCGCCCACCAGGATGTCACGGGCGTCGATATCGTTCGACTTCCACCCGCCGGCGCTCCGCTCCCCTGGCTGACGGCCGCCAAATAATCGCTCATGGTTCCGCACGTCAAGTGTCGCCGTTACTGCCAGTAATTGCGGTCGAGTGTGCGGTAGTTGATGGCTTCGCTGAGGTGAGCAACGGAGATTTGGTCGCTGTCGGCAAGGTCGGCGATGGTGCGGCTGATGCGCAGGATTTTGTCGTGCGCACGGGCAGAGAGGCCCATGTCTTCCATGGCCTGCTTAAGAAGCGATTCGGCGTCGCGTTCAAGTCTGCAGTGGCGGCGAATCTGGGGTGGTTTCATCTTTCCGTTCACCCGCGTGCTTTCATTGACGAAGCGGCGGGTTTGACGCTGCCTGGCAAGCACCACCTGTTCGCGGATGTCGCCGCTGGAAGTGCCGGCCGTGCGATCGGCGAGCTCTCGAAAGGGCACCGGGGGCACTTCGATGTGGATATCAATGCGATCCAGCAGCGGGCCGCTGATCCGGCTGAGATAGCGTTCGATCTGGGGTTTGGAACAGTTGCAGTGACGGCGGGGGTCACCGCGGAACCCGCAGGGGCAGGGATTCATGGCGGCCACGAGCATGACGTTGGCGGGAAAGGTCACGCTGCCCAGGGCTCGGGAAATGGTGACAGTCTGGTCTTCCAGGGGCTGTCGGAGGACTTCGAGGGTGCGGCGGTTGAATTCCGGGAGTTCGTCGAGGAAGAGGATGCCGTTGTGGGCGAGGCTGATTTCGCCGGGTTGAGGCACGCTGCCGCCACCCACCAGCCCGGCTTCGCTGATGGTGTGATGGGGTGAGCGGAAGGGGCGGCGGAGCATCAGCGGGGTGCCCGCTTCAAGCTGAGAGACGGCGCTGTAGATGCGCGTGGTTTCCAGGCTTTCCTCGGCTTCGAGTTCCGGGAGGATGGTGCAAAGTCGCTGGGAAAGCAGAGTTTTTCCGGTGCCGGGGGAACCGATCATCAGCAGGTGATGACAGCCAGCCGCCGCCACCATCGCTGCTCGTTTGGCCATCTCCTGACCCTTGACGTCCACGTAGTCGATGTCGTAAGTGCCGTAATCGTGCCGGGCAGACTGCCAGCTGAAGACCACGGGATCCAGGGGGAGTTGTCCGGTGAGAAAACCAACGGCTTCGGCGAGTGTGCCCACGGCGATCACATCGATGCCTTCGACAACAGCAGCTTCACGGGCATTGGAGGCGGGCACGACAATATGAGAAAACCCGGCATCGCGGGCAGTTAAGGCCATGGACAGGATGCCACGGACGGCGCGGAGTGATCCGTCGAGCGCCAGTTCGCCGACGTAGACGGTGCGGCGACCGCTTTCTTCCTGAATCTGCCCGTCAGCCACCAGCAGTCCCAGAGCGATGGGCAGGTCGAGCGATGCGGCGTCTTTGGGGAGGTCCGCCGGTGACAGATTGATGACGATGTGATCGGAGGGGCGGGCGTAGCCGCTGTTGACCAGTGCCCGTTCGATGCGGTGAATGCTTTCCTTGACCGCCGCTTCGGCCAGTCCGACCAGGGTGGTACGCGGCAGAGCGCCGGGGGAAATGTCGACTTCGACCTGCACCGAGCGGGCTTCGATGCCGAAGAGGGTGAATGTGTGGAGGCTGGAGAGCATCGGATTTCAGATATCTGAAAAAGAAAAACGGAGACCTTAATTAATTTCCGTAGTGTGTACCTTGCACATATACTATTCAATAGCGAAATCACTTCCCTCTGTTGAATCTGCGGATCGGTGCAGCCATTCCGGGTTGTAGCGATTGCAGGGCTTGTGGTGTGATGTTTGAGTTGCCACAGACGCCACAGAATCGCACAATCTGAGGCAGCCACGAAATTCCTGCCGTGAAGCGGCATGTCGGGACAGAACACGTTTTCTGTAAAAGTCGCGGTTTGTGTGGCTGTGACTGGCGTCTGTCGCCAAAGAGGACTGTTTTTGATTCACAGCAGCGACCCGGAGAGTGGCCATGAACAGCAAAAATCCCGCCCCTGAGGAGGCTCAGAACGAAGCGCAGCTGGATCTTGTGATCGCAGCTTACCTGCAGCAGCGTGAGCGTGGTGAAGCACCGGACCCGCAGTCGTTTCTGCGGAGGCATCCGCAGCTGGCGGCGGCCTTGCAGCCATTTTTCACTGCAGACGCGCGTCTGCAGAACCTGGCCCCCGCGGAGGCTCAGAACACACCCACGATCCTCTCAGCGGGCGAACCATGTGCGGGCGAAGAGATTCTCGGCAAATACCGACTGCTGGAACGTATCGGTGAAGGGGGCATGGGGGCAGTCTGGCTGGCTCAGCAGCGACACCCTGTCAGGCGTCAGGTGGCGATCAAGCTGATTCGGGCAGGCATGGATTCCCGACAGGTGCTGGCGCGCTTCGACGCCGAGCGTCAGGCCCTCGCACTCATGGACCACCCGCACATCGCGCGAGTGCTGGACGGGGGCGTGACAGAGCGCGGGCGGCCATTTTTCGTGATGGAATACATCAAGGGCCTGCCACTCACTGAATACTGTGACCGGGCCCAGCTGTCGCTCAAAGAACGTCTTCAGCTCTTTATCCCGGTGTGTCAGGCGGTGCAGCATGCCCATCTGAAGGGCATTGTGCACCGCGATCTGAAGCCCTCCAATATTCTGGTTTGTCTGTACGATGGCCGCGCAGTTCCCAAAGTGATCGACTTCGGTCTGGCGCGCGCGCTGCACCACGATCTGACCGATCTGACCCTGCACACGGCTCACGGTCAGATGGTCGGTACACCTGTTTACATGTCGCCTGAGCAGGCCGAGTTCAACAATCTGGACATCGATACCCGATCTGATGTGTATTCGCTCGGCGTGGTGCTCTACGAATTGCTCACCGGATTCACCCCTCTGGATCGGCATCGTCTGCAGAAGGCCGCCTGGGACGAAATGCTGCGGCTCATCCGGGAAGAAGATCCGCTGCCACCCAGTACGCGGGTCAGCGGCAGTGAGCGTTTACCGGGCCTTGCTGCTCAGCGCCGCATGGATCCGCGTCTGCTCCAGCGATCCCTCGCCGGAGAACTCGACTGGATCGTCATGCGGGCGCTCGAAAAAGAGCGTTCGCGGCGTTACGAAACCAGCAGCGATCTCGGTCGGGACATCGAGCGATACCTCGCAGACGAACCTGTCGAAGCCTGCCCCCCCAGCCGGCTTTATCGCTGGCGAAAATTCATCCGGCGTCATCGCCCGCAACTGCTCGCCTGCGGAATACTTCTGCTCGGGCTGAATGCTGCCATCGCGGGACTCGTCTGGGGCTGGCAGCAATCGCGGCAGGCCGAAGAGCAGGTCAGACAAACGCTCCGCGAACTGCTCAAAGAACGCGCCGCAAAGGACCAGGCGGTCGCGGATGGTCAGCAGGAACGCGCCCGATCGCGTTCAAAGCGGGCTCAGGCCATCATCACAGCGATCACGGAGGCAGCCGGAAAAGGAGTCGCGGAAGAAAAACTGCCCTCCGGAACGCTCAGGGCACTCCGCCAGAGTTTTCAGGCATGGTCGCAGATCGCTGATGACGCGGAACGCGTTGATGTACTCGACGTCGGACTCACCACCCCCGCCGAGGCGCTCATTCTGGCCAGTCATCACTCCGCGGTCCTGCAGGCCTGCGTGGGCATCAGTCGGGAACGGCGACAGCACGCCTTGCAGTTGCTCCTTGAAAAACAGCGCTGCAGCGACTGTGCGGCGGAAGTTCGCGCTGCAGCCTGTCTGCTGACGCTGGCACTCGGACACACCGACGTCCCGGCATTTGCCGATGCTGCACAAATATTCCTCAGCGGAAAGCGTCTTCGGGAAGAATTCGAACAGCAGCTCTGGCGACGGCTCCCCGCCTTTTCCGATGGCGATCGTGAAGCCCCTTTTCAGCTCCTCCTCAACAGCCCCGTGCGGTTCGAAAGCTCCGCAGATCGGCAGCTCGACGTCCCTGACGAAGTACGTCGCCTGCATCTGCTCGGACGCATCCCCTGTGCGGCCGACTGGTATGCCTGTCTTGACCCTCCGGCCGTCGAAAGCTGGTCACCGGACCTCGTCAACTGGTCCTGGAGCCGACTCATCCGCAATCTGAAAACGGGTGCTGCAGTGGTGCCGGCTGATACCAAAAACTTCGATGCGGCACTGCGCGGCAGCCACTTCCTCTGCCGTCTCGTTCCCGCGCTGCCCAAAAACTCGCTCGCCAGTGCTTCGAGAGACATGCTCGATCTTCTGGAAGCCTCCCTCGAAACGCCCCCGAACACTCCCCCCTTTTCACACGTATCCCGTGACTGGATGACTGCACTGCTCAAACGGCTCGGACCAGAACATTTCCCGGCAATCATCGAGCGTCTGCAGGTGATCTTCAGTCGTCGCAGCAGCCCGCAGACACTCCAGATATTCACCCTCGTGCTCGATGAACTGCTCCCGCAGATGAATCCTCCGCAGCGGCACGTAATCAGCAGCCTCCTGTTCGCTCAGGTTCTGCCCGCCACCGCATGGGATGATCGCGCCCGGCAAATGCTCAGCTGGACGCTCGGACTTGCCGTCCAGGATCTCCCGGCGACCGACGTCGAAGCCTTCCTGCAGCCGTTTCGTTCCCTGCCCGACGGGGAAGCAAAGGTGCGGGCCACCGAACTGCTCGTGTACGTGCTCCATCGGCACTCGCCCCAGCTGTCGCCCGAAGCTGCGGCCAACTGGAACAGTCTTCTCTGGCAATCGCTCCACGCCGTCGCAGCCCACGCCTCGGCTTCCACCGGAACGACCTGGTCCGGCATCCCGGCAACCCTCGAAGTGCTCGCTCCCCGGGTTCCCGCAGCGGACTGGAACGCGGCGGAGGAACGCTTCAAGGAGCTCACTCAAGCGTCCGCAAAACCACTGACGCAGGATCCTTTTTTTCTTGACACAGCGACTGGTCTTGCTCCATGGCTCCCGCCACAGCTGCGCTCACAGCTGCGCACAGCGCTGCTTGCAGAAGTCCCCGGGGCTGCTCCACCAGTTTCGGAATCCCGACCAGTCCCCGAAACAGCACCACAGCAGGCAGCCCCGTCGACTGCATTGCCTGCGTCTGAGCTGTTCGACCGCCGCAGCACACTGCTGGCAGCCCTTGTCAGGCACCCCGAGGCATCAACTGACACAGAACTCCTCCAGCAGCTGCAGAAGCTCCTCGAAACATCGAAGGAACCAGGGCAGGCCCTTGCGTCCATCGCCCCAGCCCTGCAACAGCTGCTCATTCGCTGCGACTCCACCGTGACACGCCAGCTCTGGAGCTCAGTCCTTGCCGCCCTGAAACGGGAGACCTGGGGACTTGAGTACGATCGATCCGGTGGTCTCGGGCACAGCTTCACCGTCGATCCCGCGCGGCTGCAGATATGGCAGCAGAAGACGGGTCTCCTCACAAGGCACGTCACACCGTTACTCGGAACTTTCGCTGAACGATTACCAGCCGAGGATGCGGGTGCAGCATGGAAGGAGCTGCTGGATCTGCTCCGCATTCCAGCGCCTGAGGGGATCTTTACACAATGGGACCATACGCGTGCCGAACTCTGCACGGTCGCCCTCAGAACTCTGGCCTCGCGAATTCCCGAGGCCGAAGTCTCCCGCCACCTGCAGGAACTCATCTGCACCGCGCACTACGACCTTGATTCCGGCACTTCCATTCTCTCCCCTTTCAGCTCGCGCGGCTGTGACATGTTTCACGCAGCTCTTCAAGCCCTCACAGCCCGACTCACACCCGATTCCTCCCGCGAGACCGCAACCTGGCTCATGCAGAACTCCACACAGCACAGCCCCGTAATACTCAGTCTGACCTGGCAGGCGGTAATCCCACGGCTGGATGCTCTGCATCGCCTCGAGTTCGAAGAGCATCTCTTCCTGTCTGCGATGGTCCCGGGAGGACCTGGCATGGGGCCTTTGCCATGGCGGGATCTGTGTCTCGGTGCGGGACCTGAAATATTCCGCAAACGCTGGCAGGACATTCTCAGGCTGCTCCGGACATCTGCTGACCGCGAGACAACAGAGCAGCTCTGTGAACTGCTCATGGCCTGTGTGGATCACGTCCCGGCGGCGGAGAGGGAACAGGCGACTGCACCGCTGCTGGCGCATCTCGAAAATGCCTGTCGCCTGCCCGAAGCGTCAGAGAAGCAGGCGAGTGTGCTGGGAATTCAGCATTTCAGATCCATCCGCCGGCTCAGACCCGAAGCCAGCATTCAGGATGCCGTCATCAGGCTCGCGCGGGCTCTGGACCCGGCCCCCGCAAAGCTCCTCGCAAAGCGCTGTCTGGAGGTCGCTCTGAACAGTGCCCCCGACGAAGACTGGTGGCTGCCATTCCGGGAAGAAAACTTTCCCGGCGCAGTCTGCGGGACCCCTGAACAGCTGGTTGTTTATTTCAGCCATCCCAACTGCAGTGGATGGCTGGGCGAATCGCTCCTGCGGCAGTTTGAAGAGTTGACACTGCACGGAGGCCAGCCGGTGCTGAGAAACGCCAGCGCGGGAACTGAAGTGCTCGTGGTCGGACCGGATGCACTCCAGCGATCAAAGCGAGTCTTCCTGCAGGGCCCGCCGGATCCGTGGCCGGAGTGGCCGGCAAGACGATTCCGAGATGTCGCGGAGGTGACTTTGTGGATTGCAAACAACAGCCCCGAGTGGCTGGGAGATCTGCATGGGACAGAATGACGACGCCCGCGAACAGCTCAATCGCCTTTCAGCTCGGTATCGCGGATATCTCAGGGCACTGGCCTGTGCCGGGCTGGGGGCGGGGTATCGCAATCAGCTGGATCCGGGTGACATTGTCCAGGCGACGCTCGTTCGCGCAGTCGAGTCACTCCCTGCACTGACAGCCACCGACGAACGCTCCATGCTCGCGTGGCTGCGGAAGATCCTCTCCACCGTGCTCGTCGATGAATACCGCAGAATCCATCGGGGCAGACGCGACATCGCACGTGAGCAGCAGGAACTGGCAGCTGTCATTGACAATTCTGCAGCGGGGCTGGAGGCATGGCTGGCCGCTGATCAAACCTCACCCAG
>CAZLOQ010000101.1:0-19729 GCA_964561125.1 uncultured Chitinophaga sp.
GCCGCACACCCGGCTCACACCGAACACGCAGTGTTCGGCTGAGAACTGCCCTTACAGGGCGAAGCTGCACGGGGGGCGACCTGACCTGGCATTTCATGCCAGGCTGATGGAACTGGCCTCGCAGGCCGTTAACGCACATGCATCAAAAGGTGCCATGAAGCTGGAGCATCTGTCCCGACGGCCAGCGAATGGCTTCCTGGACTTTGCCCGGAAGTGGTGTTCGTTTATGGACAAAAGCAGATTCCCGGAGAGAATGTCGGGCTGTCTGTTTCATTTCCTGCCGTGTGGAGAATTTCGTCGTGAAGATTATCGGTGTGGACGTGTGCCCATTGACGGGGGCCACGGTGGATGGTGGCTGGCCTCAGGGGCACGAGCCTCAGGAGAACCTGCACACGCTGGTGTTTGTGCACACGGACGCCGGGATCAGTGGCTGCGGCAGCTGTTTCACATCGGGCAGGCTGATTCAGGGTGCTGTCGAACTGCTCTGGCCCCTCCTGCGGGGTCAGCCGGCGAATCAGCCTGAGCGGGTCTCAGAGACGCTCCATCAATCGACATTCTGGCAGGGCCGCGGCGGATCGGTCACGCACGCGATCAGCGGCATCGACATCGCGCTGTGGGACATTTTCGGCCGCGCCTGTGGTCAGCCGGTTTCCAGGCTCCTTGGTGGTTCGTATCGCGACCGCATTCGTCCTTACGGTTCAATACTGTTTGACGAACCTGAACAGCTGGCGCGCAACCTTGAAAGTGTCGTGCAGCGCGGCTTTCGATCGATCAAGATGGGCTGGCGTCCGTTTGGTCGCCGCGACCGGGCCTTCGATGAACTGCTGGTACGCACAGCCCGAAAGACGGTGGGGGACAACGTCGAGCTGATGGTGGATGCCGGAGGCAGTGAACAGTTCTGGCCGCACGGCACCAACTGGGCGCGCAACACCGCGAAGATGCTCGCGGACTACGGCATTGTCTGGTTCGAAGAGGCATTGCCGCCGGACGACATTGACGGCTTTGTGGAACTCACACGACAGTCACCTGTACCGATCTCCGGCGGCGAAGTGCTCACACGCCGCCAGGCGTTTGCTCCATGGCTGCAGCGACGAGCGGTGGACATTATTCAGCCGGACGTCACGAAGAACGGTGGTCTGAGCGAATTCCGGCGGATTGCCTGGATGGCTCAGGACCACAACGTGCAGGTGGTCCCGCACGGCTGGAACACTGCGATCGGACTGGCGGCAGACCTGCAGATATCCGCCTTTCTGCCCAACGCGCGTTATGTGGAGTATCTGACGCCGTGTGCCTATATTGATGAACTCACAGCAGAGCCTTTCGTAATTGACGCGGATGGTTGCCTGCAGATTCCTGAGCGACCGGGTTTGGGCGTAGAGATCGACCCTGCGAAGCTCAGACGTTTCTGCCCGCAGCGGCTCGAATTTCGCTGACCGCCGGACTCTTTCACGGACCCTGCCCATGTTCCCTCTGATCCTCCGCAGCCTGTTCTGGTACCTGCGAACGCACCTGCTGGTGCTGCTGGCGGTGGCTGTTTCCACGGCCGTGATTGGCGGTTCGCTGATTGTCGGCGATTCGGTGCGTGCGAGTCTGCGTCAGATGACACTCGGTCGGCTTGGCGGCATTTCGCATGTGCTCCACGGACCGCGGTTCATACGCGAAGAGCTTGCGTCGGAACTTGCGGCAGAGCTTTCCGATAAGCAGCGGGCAGCGCCGGCGCTGATTCTTCCTGGCAGTGTGGAATTTCGCGGAGCGGACGGACTGCTGCGTCGCGCAGCCGGCGTTTCCCTGAATGGAATCCGCAGCGAAGACTGGAACCTGTTCGCAGTGGACGGTCTTGCCGCGCCCGGCCCATCCGGGATCGTCCTCGGGGCACGCACCGCTGAAGAACTGGGGGTCCGGGCGGGTGACCGGGTGACGATCTGGGCCGAGCTTCCGTCGTCGATTCCCCGTGACAGTCTGATGGGCGAGCGCGAAGTGGTTTCTGCCGAACTGGAACTCACCGTCGAAGCGGTTCTTTCTGAGCGTTCGGGGGCGTCCCGGTTTTCACTGCAGGCTGCCCAGCAGTTGCCGCATACGGCTTTTCTGAATCTGCGGACCTTTCAGGAACGTCTGAAACTGGAACCGCTCGAAGCCACCCGTCGCAACCCCACCGCGCGACCGGGGCGTGTCAACACGATCCTGTTCGGTCAGCCTGCCGACACAGCTCGCACGGTCTCAGCCAGCCAGTCAACGGCCCGGCTGATTGTCTCTGACAGCGACACTGCGGGTCAGCTGCAGGGGGTGTTGTCGGCCGCGCTGACTCTGCCCGATGTGGGTCTTGTGATCCGCAGTCCCGAGGGCCGCAGCTATCTGTCGGTGGAAAGCAGCAGCATGATTCTGGAGGACGGCCTTGCGGCTGCGGTGCAGCGCGCGGCGAAGGACCTCGGCATGGCAGCTGAACCGACGCTTGTGTATCTCGCGAATGAGCTCTGGGCGGTGAATCGCACGGAGCCCGCCACGCGCTGTTCCATGTACTCGATCGTGGCCGGACTCAACTTCAATACCCCTGAACCGCTGGGCCCGATTCTGACGGCCGACGGAGCTCCCGTTGCACCGCTCAGTGACACCGAGATCATCCTTTCGGCCTGGCTGGCAGACGATCTGCAGGCAGCGGTTGGCGACCAGGTAGAGGCGCGTTGGCACGATGTGGGCAGTCACGGTGATCTGCCGGAGCGTTTCCGAAGGTTCACCGTGCGGGGCATTCTGCCGACGGACGATCCGCTGACGATTGATCAGGACCTGACGCCGTTCGTGGATGGTGTGACGAACGTAGAGAGCTTTGCGGACTGGGACCAGCCGTTTCCGATGGAGATGGACAGGATCACGCCGCGAGACGATGCCTGGTGGGACGCTCATCGAGCGACCCCGAAGGCCT
The DNA here is from genome assembly GCA_964561125.1 of uncultured Chitinophaga sp. Taxonomy (GTDB): domain Bacteria; phylum Planctomycetota; class Planctomycetia; order Planctomycetales; family Planctomycetaceae; genus SXXK01. The sequence goes on from CAZLOQ010000101.1 coordinate 2,918, forward strand.
TTATTTCACTGGCAGCAGCAGAGAGTTTCTGGGCCGGAAGATTTGGTCGCAGCACCTCCATCCGCGTTGTTTCGCCGGGTGCGGCGCTCTCCGCGGAACGCCTTGAACTGCTCCGCGGCAGGCTTGAAGCAGCCATTCGCAGCCAGTTGCAGCCGGAGCGTCTGGGGTTGGCTATTCGGCCGATTCGTGCGGAGGGGCTCATGGCCTCGACGGGAGCGAATAACTTTACGTGGCTGTTTATTGGTTTCAGTTTTTTCCTGATTGTGTCTGCTTTGCTGCTGGCGGCGCTGATGTTTCAGCTGGGTGTGCGGCTGCGAGTCTCGCAGGTGGGTCTGCTGGAGGCGGTCGGCTTCACTCCGTCGCGAGCCCGTCGCGTGCTGGTGCTGGAGGGTCTGGTGGTGTCGCTGCTGGGCAGTCTGGCGGGAGCGGGCCTGGCGGTGATTTTCGCCAGGCTGATGATTCTTGGGCTGACGACCCGCTGGGTCGGCGCCATCGGGACTCGCTTTCTGTTCGCAGAGATTCGCCCGGCATCGCTTGCTGCAGCCGCTGTGGTGACCTTTGTGTTGTCGGGTCTTGCCATTTACGACGCGGTGCGTCGAACGACCCGGCGAACACCCAAAGAACTGCTCGCCGGACTGGCGTCTGAGCATCTGCCGGAGCGTCGCGGTCGATTTGCGGGTCTGCTTTCGGGGTTGTTTGCGGGATGCACGGTGGTGGCGGGGATCGCATTGCCGGCTGCGATCATGGCGCGGCTGATTCCTGCGGGTGAAGCTTTTGGTGGTCTTTCGTGGCCGGTGGTGTGCTTTTTCCTGGCTGGTTTTGCGTGGTTGTCGGCCGGCCTGCTCCTCCTGCAGCGGCTCCTGCGTCGCCGTGCGGGCGACGACGTCGCTGGTGGCGAGCTGTCTTCGCTGACGGGCCTTGCGATCGCGAATGCCGCGCGGAATCCGCACCGCAGTCTGCTCACGACAGCACTCATTGCCTTTGCCACATTCGTGATTGTGGCTGTGGGTGCCGGGCGGCGCAATCCGGTCTCGGAGGTTCCCGATCTGAGCAGTGGGAACGGGGGCTTCAGCCTGGTTGCTGAAGCCTCGCTGCCAATCCTGTTTGATCTCAATACGAAGGCAGGCCGACAGAAGCTGGAGATTCCGGAATCCGGCCCGGGCGCTCTGCCGCAGAACACGCGGGTGTTCAGCTTCCGCGTGCGTCCGGGGGAAGACGCCAGTTGTTTGAATCTGTTTCAGACGCGGCTGCCGACGCTTCTGGGTGCAAGGCCTGAATTCATCAATCGCGGGGGATTTCGCTTCGCGGACACACCCGGCGAAAACCCATGGCGATTTCTGCAGGAACCGGCCGGCACGTACATGGTGGGTTCAGTCGAGCTGCCGGTGATTCCGGTGATCGGCGATCTGAACACACTGCAGTTCAGTCTGAAGAAGAAGATTGGCGATGTGATTCTGTTCCCGGACGCGACTGCACCGTCGCATGCACTGCGGGTTGCAGGAATGCTGGACGGCAGTATCTTCCAGGGAGTGCTGGTGATGTCTGAGGAGCATTTGCTGGAGCTGGCCCCGGAGACTTCCGGCGCCCGCTGGCTGCTGGTGGAAACAGCGCGCCTGGACGATGCGGAACCGGCAGCGGCTGCTCTGGAAACAGCACTGCGGCCTTATGGTGTGGACGTGGAATCTGTGAGTCGTCGACTGGCGGATTTTCTGGCTGTGCAGAACACATATCTGTCCACCTTCCAGCTCCTTGGCGGACTGGGACTGCTGGTGGGCACGCTTGGTCTGGCGGCGGTGATGATGCGTAACGTGGTGGAGCGTCGGCGGGAGCTGGCGTTGATGCGCGCACTGGGTTTTCGTACGGCGCGAATTCTGTGGCTGGTGTCAGCAGAAAACACAGCGCTGCTGTTCTGGGGGCTGGTGCTGGGCAGTGCGTCGGCCCTCGTGGCAATGTTTCCCCACCTGCGGAGTACGGGTGCGGACGTGCCGTGGCGAGAGCTGGGATTGACGCTGCTGGCGGTTGCCGGCACGGGGACATTGGCTGTGATTCTGCCGTTGTGGAGTGCGTTGCGGATTACGGTGCGTGACGTGCTGACCGGTGAATAGCAGGTCAGCCGTGACAAAATCGCTCCGGCATGGGAGAATGCAGACTCAGGCTGTTCCAGCACCGCTGGTTTGCTGAGCAGATCATCACGGCGTTCAAGGAAGCGAATCGATGAAAACCGCGATTGAGGCGGCACAGAAGTATTTCGACGAGGCGGCGACGGTGCTGGGGCTGTCGCACAGCATGCGTGATCTGCTGATCACACCGGAGCGTGAGATCAAGGTGCAGGTGCCGATCCGTCGGGACAACGGGGACATTGCCACCTACATTGGATACCGTATTCAGCACAACAGTGCTCGCGGACCGATGAAGGGCGGGCTGCGTTATCATCACGAAGTCGACGCCGATGAAGTGCTCGCACTGGCTTCCCTGATGACCTGGAAAACTGCTGTTGTCGATATTCCCTATGGCGGTGCCAAGGGCGGGATTTCGGTGAACCCGAGGGATCTGTCCCGGGACGAACTGGAGCGGCTCACGCGTCGTTTCGTGGACGAGATCCACGAGTTGTTCGGGCCTGACACGGACATACCTGCGCCGGACATGGGTACCAACGCGCAGACGATGGCGTGGATCATGAATCAATACGCAAAGTTCCACGGCTTTGCGCCCGGGTGTGTGACCGGAAAGCCTGTGGAGCTGTACGGGGCGGAGGGACGTGAGGAGGCGACGGGGCGTGGAGTTGGCAATCTGACGCTCGCCTGTCTTCGTCGTTTCGGCCGCATCATTGAAAACAGCACGGTGGCGATTCAGGGGTTCGGGAACGTGGGTGCTTACACAGCGTCGTATCTGCATCAGGCGGGTGGCCGTGTGATAGCCATTTCTGACGTGAGCGGCGGAATTCTGAACCGCAGCGGCATCGATATCCCCGCGGCGCTGGAATATGTGGCCGCCACAAAATCGCTCGCCGGCTTCCCGGGCGGTGAACCAATTTCCAACACGGAACTGCTCACACTGGACGTGGACGTGCTCATCCCTGCCGCGCTCGGCAATGTGCTCACAGCGGACAACGCCGAAGATGTGAAAGCCCGACTGATTATTGAAGCGGCCAACGGTCCGACAACACCGGAAGCCGATCAGATCTTCCGTCGCCGTGAAATCCCGGTGCTTCCGGACATTCTGGCGAACGCCGGCGGTGTGACAGTGAGTTATTTCGAGTGGGTGCAGAATCAGCAGTATTTCCGCTGGGATTTGGACCGTGTTCGTGAGGAGCTGGAACGCAGTCTGACCCGAGCGTTCCACCGGGTGTCGACGATTGCAGTGGAGAAGAAGATTCCCCTGCGAACGGCAGCGTGGGTGCTCGGGATTGAGCGCGTCGCCCGGGCGACGGAACTTGGTGGAATCTGATTCTCCATGCCGCGGCTGTTCGACTGGGATGCTTTGTTTGAACGACTGGAACGTGGCGGCCACGGCAGCTGGGCTGCAACACTGCGGCAGCTCAGCACAGCAGCCACGGCGACAGAGACCAACGGCCATTTGCGGGTGTGGCGGGCTGCATGGGAGCAGCTTCCGGTCTGTGACGACGCCCGGCTGACGGCTGATCAGGACGCCGTCACGCTCACAGGGCAGCTCAACCCGGACGACCGGCAGCGGCTCCCTGAGCTGTTACGGGTGCTGCATCCGTGGCGGAAGGGTCCGTTTCAGTTTTTTGATACGCGGATTGATACGGAGTGGCAGTCGTGTCTGAAGTGGGATCGGCTGGCACGGCATGTGTGTTTCCGGGGTTGTCGAGTTCTGGATGTGGGTTGTGGAAACGGTTATTACGGCTGGAGGATGCTGGAGTCCGGGGCTGAGCTGGTGCTGGGGCTGGATCCTTTTCTGCTGTATGTGATGCAGTTTGAATTTCTGCGGCGTTATCTGCCTCCGGATACCCCGCACTTTATACTGCCGCTGGGAGATTCGGTGCTGGCGGACGGACTGCATGCGTTTGATCTTTGTGTTTCGATGGGCGTGCTGTATCACCGCACAAGCCCGATTGATCACCTGCAGTCGCTCCGGGAAACGCTTGTTCCGGGTGGTCGGCTGTTACTGGAAACACTCGTACTGCCTGACGGAGATTCGCAGCTGCTGGTACCTCCCGGCCGCTATGCGAAGATGCGGAACGTGTGGTTTATCCCGACGATTCCGCTCCTGCTGACGTGGTTGCGGCGTTGTGGTTTTGGGCGGCTGGAGGTTCTGGACGTGACAGCGACGACGGTGGCTGAGCAGCGGCGGACGGAATGGATGACGTTTGAAAGTCTGCAGGATTTTCTTGATCCGGCTGACCGGACCCGGACGATTGAAGGCCATCCGGCGCCCCTGCGGGCGCTCGTGACCGCGCATCGGAGCTGAACCGGGCAGATTTTTCAGTCGCAAACCCATCTTCCAGCGGGTAGGATGAACGTGGTTGGGCCTTCGCCGTGAAGTTGGCCGTGAAGTTGGCCTGGGAACTGCTTTCGGGGCTGGCAGATGCTGCGATTCGAGACACCGGGCGACAGCGCTTTCAGGTCAGCTTCAGGCGGCACTCGGCGGGAATGGCTGCGGCTTGGCGGCCTTGCGGGTATGAACTGGGCATTGCCGGGTTTGATCCCTGCGCGAAGTCAGGCCATGGAACCTGCGTCGTCACTGGCTTCGGTGCCGGGTTTTGGCAAAGCAAAGTCGGTGATTGTGGTGTTCGCCAGTGGTGGCCAAAGTCAGCTGGACACATGGGATCCGAAGCCAGAGGCCCCGGAAGAGATTCGCGGTGTATTCGGTTCTATTGAGACGGCTGTACCGGGGCTGCGGTTTTGCGAACACATGCCGCAGATTGCGCGCGTGGCGGATCGACTGACGGTGATTCGCAGCATGGCTCACGAGGATCTGGATCATGGTTCCGCCTTTTATCTGTCGATGACCGGCCGTTATCATCGGCGTCGATCCGGCAATCCGCTCCCGTCATCCGAAGATCAGCCGTGCATGGGTTCGGTGTTGCAGCGAGTGAGGCCGTCGACGACATTTTCGCAGACGGCGATTCATCTGAATGGTCCGGCTGAGGTCCCGCTGATTGTTGCTCCGGGACAATTCGGCGGTCTGCTCGGGCGTGGCTATGATCCGCTCACGCTGGGCGACGTCTCAAAAGAGCTCACGGTGGTTCCCGCGCTGCTCCCGCACAGGGATCTTCCGCCGGTGCGTCTGGAGGCCCGGCAGTCGCTGCTGTCCAGCGTGGAGGCTCAGATGCGTCTGCTGGAGAGTGACACAGCGCGTCTGGAGAAGCAGGCCTTATACGGTCAGGCGTTTGAGATGTTGTCGCGTCCCGAGGCGCGGATGGCGTTTGATCTGAGTGGTGAGCCGGAATCGCTGCGGGATCGTTATGGCAGGAATCGTTCCGGTCAGGCCTGTCTGCTGGCAAGGCGGCTTGTAGAAGCCGGTGTTCCACTGATCACGGTGATCTGGTCGCACAACAATCGAGGTCAGGACCTGGAGCCGGAGAACACCGACCTGTACGGCTGGGACACGCACAACGACATCTTCAGCGGTCTGCAGAAACATTTGCTGCCGCGTTTTGATCAGGGTTTTTCAGCTCTGATCGAAGATCTGGATCAGCGTGGACTGCTCGATTCGACTCTGGTTGTCTGTATGGGCGAATTCGGCCGCGCTCCGCTTGTGGCGCTGGAACCGCGTTTTGCCGGTGCCACACCCGGCCGCAAGCACTGGAGCTGGGTCTATTCCATTGTGATGGCGGGCGCGGGAGTCGGGCGTGGAGCAGTCGTGGGGGCGTCAGACCCGCGCGGAGCCTATCCGGTTGAGGAAGCATGGGGCCCGTGGGACGTGATGGCCACAATCTTTTCGTCGCTGGGAATCGATCCGGAACTCCATTATCGTGATCTGGTGGACCGGCCCATTCGCATTTGTGATGGTCGGGTGATGACCAGGGTGTTTGGACAGGGATAGACTTTATGCTCCGCAGAACGGCCGGGTGGGTTTCAGGGACATCCATGGTGATCGGATTGTTGGTCAGTCTGGCTGCCGTGGTTTCAGCGGAAGACTGGCCGCAGTTTCGCGGCCCCGGAGCTTCCGGTGTCAGCCGATCTCAGCGTTCGTTGCCGGCGCGCATCGGGCCCGAAGAAAATGTGCTCTGGAAACAAAAGCTCCCTTCAGGCCATTCGTCGCCGGCGATCCACGGCGGACGTCTCTTTCTGACGGGCGTTGACGGCGAGCAGCTGGTGACCATGGCAGTGGACTGCACCACTGGCGAAGTCGTCTGGAAGCAGCCGGCTCCGGACGTCACCAAAGAGAAAATCCATACGACGGGAAGTCTGGCACAGTCCAGCCCTGCGGCGGATGGTCAGGTGGTGATCAGCTTTTTTGGTTCCAGCGGACTGCTGGCCTACAGCCCTGACGGTCGGCTGTTGTGGTCGAAGAAGATGGGGCCGTTCCGAAATGATTTCGGAGCCGGGAGTTCACCGGTGATTGACGGTGACCGAGTGGTGCTGGTGCAGGATCACGACGAAGAGTCATTTATTGCCGTCTTTGACAAGCTCAGCGGACGCGAATTATGGCGGAAGGATCGCCCGGAATTTCTTCGCAACTACGCGACTCCGGTGATCTGGACTGTTGACGGGCGGAGACAGGTGGTGGTGCTGGCCACGCTGCGGATCACCGCGTATGACCTTGAGAGCGGTGAAGAAATCTGGACCTGCGGGGGTGTTTCGCGAATCATCAACATGACACCGGTGATTGGCGAGGACAACACGCTGTATGCCGCCTGTTTTTCGCCGGGCAACGACACGGATGACCGCGTGGCACCGCTCACCGTGGAACAGCTCTTCGGGGCGGATGCGGACGGCAACGGCACGATCGAGGAAGCTGAGTTTCCCGATCATCCGTTTCGCGGCCGATTCTCGCAGCTGGACCGCAACAAGGACGGGCATCTGACGAAGGCGGAATATGAGGTGACAAGCCGGCCGCACATTGATGGTCGCAATGTGGTGCTGGCCATCGCCCCGGGGGGCCGTGGCGACATCACAACCACCCACGTTCGCTGGGAACATCTGAAACAGATCCCCTACTGTCCTTCACCGCTTTACTATCGCGGGGCTCTGCTGATGGTGAAGAACGGCGGGATCATGACAGTGCTTGATGCGGCGACAGGAGCAGTTCAGAAGCAGAAGCGACTGCGGGCGACTGCTGATTACTATGCCTCACCTGTAGCAGGCGATGGCAAGGTTTATCTGATGAATGTCAACGGCGATCTGACGGTGCTTTCGGCGGACACATGGGAAGAATTGCATACGGCTTCGCTGGAGGCTGACGGGCATGCCACTCCGGCGATAGCGGATGGCAGAGTGTTCGTCCGGGCCGGGGAGACACTGTATTGTTTCGGAGTCCCGGGGCGGGATGAGTAGCTGGGGTCGGTTCAGCAGCCGGGTTCAGTCTTCAAGGATTGGCAGCGGGCTGTTGCGTTCCCGGATCATGGTGATTCGACGTCCGCCTTCTGAGTATTCGCAGAAGCTGAGGTAGGCGCGCATGAGCATCAGGCCGCGTCCGCCCGGACGTTCAATGAACTCTTCAAGCGTCGGGTCCGGCACATCTTCGGGATTGAAGCCTTCGCCCTGGTCGGTCACGATGACTTCGATGCGGACTTCATCGACACGGCAGACCACGTGCACCTGTTTATCGGGGTCCTGGCGGTTGCCGTGTCGGATGGCGTTGGTGATGGCTTCTTCAAGGGAAAGTCTCATGGCGAAGACATCCCGCAGACTGTATTCAAACGACTCCATCAGGCTGATCAGGCGTTCCTGAACAGCGAGCCCCTGCCGGGTGCAGCTGGGGATGTTGATTTCGAGATCGACGGGTTCTGCCATGGCCGCTCGAAATGCCTTTATTGGTGACTGAGGAGTGTAACGCCGCCGGGGCGGCACCTGACACTGTTGACAGCGACCTAGAACTTTCCGAGTGCGTCGTCGAGAGTTCCGCAGAGAGCGAGGATTTTGTCGATCTGAGTGATGCGGAAGACTTCGTGGATTTCCTTGCGAATGCAGCAGAGCACGAGTTTGCCTTTGGCAGTCATCATTTTCTTGTGCATGGTGATGAGCTTACCCAGGGCGGCGCTGGAGAGGTATTCGACGTGAGTGAAGTCGAGAATGACCTTGCGACGACCATCCTTGTCCACCAGTGCGAAAAGTTCCTGGCCGAGTGCTTCGATATTGGCTTCGTCGAGGATTTTTTTCTCGAGCAGGCGCGCGACTGTGACGCCGTTGATGTCTTCAATGTCGATGCGGCGATCTTTTGACATGACTGACCTTATCTGATGGGAAAGGGAGGAGCATGCGGACCCGGGCAAGAAATTTCCGGACTCACCGTCCTCACAGGGATTTCATACAGGCGAAATGGACGAGTGTCAAGTTCTGAGTCCTGTGGGATTGCTGTTCGAGACCTCCGGACCGCAGAAATTCGGTCTGGGAGGCGATTTCACGTGACTTGGAGCCAGGACCGGGGGGGATCACTGGAGTGTTTGCAGGGCGGCTTCTGCGGCCAGGAGTCGCGGGTGCCGGGTGCCGGTGACCGCGGAGCCTGGCAGGGTTGTCAGCACCACACAGACAGTTTGACTTTCGGGGTCGGCGAGCGCAATTGTGCCGGTTGAGCCCGTATGTCCGAAGGTGCGGGGTGAACATCCGCGGCAGACGGCATCGAGTCCAACGTCAAAAGCGAGTCCGCGGGATTCAAAGCCGGGCGGGTTGTGATTGCGGGTCATGAGTGCAGCGGTTGCGCTGCGGAGAACCTTGCCGGAACATTGCAGGAAGTCGGACAGCCAGCGTCCCACATCGGCCGCGGATGCGTGTGCACCACCCCACGGCGCGCCGAGCTGTCGCCAGTAGGGACTGTTCCAGTCCCAGTTTTTTGCATCGGCTGCACCGGCACCGGCTTCCGGAGCGGCAAATTCGGTCTGGCAGGGCATGAGTTGTTCCGGCGTCAGAAAGCCGGTGCCGAGCGCGGAGTTGTGCATGCTGAGCGGGGTGAACACGGTCTGCTGCACAAGCGATCGAATGCTGGTTCCGGTCAGTCGCTGTGCAATTTCGGCTGCGAGCAGTATGCCCATGCTGGAGTACTGATAACGCGTGCCGGGTTTGAAGCTGAGTGGTGTGCGGAGTGCCGCGGCGGTGAATTGATCGACGCTGGAATGAGCAGCGCGGAGCTGATTGTTATCGGGGAGCTGGTCCGGCAGGCCGGAGACGTGTGTCAGAAGGTGCCGGATGGTGACCTGATCGCGACCGTCACCACGGAATTCGGGCAGATAACGCTGGACGGGATCATCCAGCTGGAAACGCTGCTGATCGAAGAGTGTCATCAGAGCGGTGAGAGCGATGGGTTTGGAGATTGACCCGAGCAGAAACGAGGCGTTTTCATTTCGGGCCGTTCCGAAGTGGCGGACCTGTCGGTCGCCGCCGTGCTGCAGGCAGAGGGCAGCGGCCGTGACGCTGCCGGCGTCGACAGACTGCTGGAGGATCGCGGATGCGGCATCCGCAGCAGCTGTGACGGTGGATCGGGGAGCAGGAAACGCGGCGGCCAGAGTGGCCGCCGCGAGCATACTGCGGCGAGTGAGGGGAGTGGACATGGGATGGTCCGGAACGGGTTATTTGCGAACGACCCAGATGTTGCGGTAGACAACCGGGTTGCCGTGACCCTGGAGGTAGATGACATCCGGTCCGGGGCCTTCGGGGTTCTTGCCTGGAGTGCCCTTGGGGAGTTCAAGGTTGTCGTGGATCACGATGCCGTTATGCCGAATGGTGACTTTGGAATTCTTTACCTTTTTGTCACCCTCGTACTGTGCTGCGGTGAAGTCGATATCGTAGGTTTGCCACGAAAGTGGCGGGAAGCAGGCGTTGACGCGTGGCCGTGCAATGGAGTAGATGCCGCCGCATTCGTTGTTTTCGCCTTCGAGGCCGAAGGAGTCGAGCACCTGACATTCATAGCGCCCCTGGATGTAGACGCCGCTGTTGCCGCGGTCCTGTCCGCGGCCTGCCGGCTTGAACGGCGTACGGAATTCGATGTGCAGCGTGTGGCTGCCGAACTTTTCCTTTGTTTCACAGTCGGCTGCGAGCAGATTACCTTCGGTGAGTTGTCCGCGGACGAACTGGTCTGCGGAAGTGCCGTTGAAGAGCACTACGGCGCCTTCCGGGGGTTTGGCTCCCAGAGTGGGGCTGGTGCGTTCGACTTTTTTGAGTGTTCCCAGTTCGGTACCGCCGGCGGAAAAGACGGTGGCGATTCCGTCGCTGATGACAGCACTCCCCTGATCATCAGCGGCTTTGAGCGTTGTGCGGCCGTTTTCGGCAGCACCTGTGGCACGGATCTTTTCCTGCTCGTTCCAGCCATCACCGGGAAGGCCGCCGACGTAGGCGACAGCGTCGAATTTGCTGTTGCCCATGGCGATTACCTGCAGCCCGACGCGGACTTTTTGTCCGTCGCTGGTGATTTCACCGCTGTATTCGCCCTGAACGGCGTAGTCCGGGCCGGCGTCTTTGACATTGAGGAAGGTGCCCTGAGCCATCGCGGGGGAGAATGACAGCAGAGAGAGACAGAGTGTGCAGAGGAATCGCTGGAGCATAGTGGGTGGTCCTGAAGTGTTGAGAGCGGGGAAGCAGGTGCAGATGATTGTTGAAAAAAGTGGGCAAAACTGCAAATCAGCGCTGTCGAATCCCCGGCAGAACCGGCTGAAAAGCTGAGCTGTGATCCGGGCACCATGTGCGTGCGGAGCAGGAGCTGCACACCGTGGTGCCGGACGGATTGCGTTCCCAGACGGAGAGGAGTTGTCCGGTGAGCTGTTCGCGGGACTGGCAGTGCTGAATGCGGCGGATGGTGTCGTGGAGCTGCGCGATGGCTGTGAGTTGATCAGGGGGGCTGACCGGGATGACGCGGATCGCACGCTGCAGCCTGAAGTGGAAGGACAGGAGCGGAGGGACCTGGTCTGCGGTGGACGGTCTCCACGTGCGGAGGATTCTGGCATCCGGACTGTCGGGTGCCGGGGCGAGGAAATGGTCAGAGAAGTCGTCGGACTGGCGGAGCAGTGCCTTGCGTAACGCCAGGAAGTGTCGGCGTGACGGGACGAGTTCGCTGAGACAGCAGACCAGTCCCGCAACGACGGGGTACGGAGAGCGGGTGCGGTAGAGGAAGGCTGTGGCGAGTATCTGGAGTTCGGTGAGATCGTTCAATCGTGTGCCGGGCAGGGCTGCATCCGGCCGTGTGTTGCTTTGAAAATCGACAAGGAGTTGAACCGTACCGAGTGGTGCTGTGGGGAGTTGCTGTTGGGGGAGTTGCTGTTGAAGAAGTCTGACGAGGGGGTTTGAGCTGAGGGTGGGATCGTGGAGCTGCAGTTGTGCGATGGCATGGATGTCCGCGGTCAGTTCGCAGGACGGGGGGCTGATGGCGGTGTGGGCGGGAGTGGTGTTGGCAGGAGCGGTGTCGGCAGGAGCCATGTCCGGGGCGCTGATGCTGTTGCGGACCTGCAGTCGGGCGTGGGAAAGAAGTGGAAACAGGACCGGTCCCAGTTCGTTGACAGCGGCGGCAGCACGGAGGCGAGCGTAATGGCGACCTGTTGCGCTGTGGCAGCGAACCTGGCGCGCTGCGAGCCGCTGTTCGACGTGATCGAGCAGTTCGCGGATGGTCTGGTCGGGCCATGGCAGTGGTGCAGTGGCGGCGTTTTTGAAATGCAGCCATGCCTCTTCAAGCACCTGCTGGAGGAACTGGCCGCTGAATTGTCGCGAGGAGTGTGATGGGCGAGACTTTCCGGGCTGGGTATAGCGGTACCTGAGTCCGCAGCGGAGGAAGCTGAGGAGATCTGAGGCGACGTTCCACGAGCGTTGTGTGTCGGCCGAGGGTTGTACAGAAAGCGTCACGATCAGATCTCACACCAGGGAATTTTTTTCCAGTGACAACGACCGCTGCGGTCCCAGCCGCAGGCGACGTTGGCGATGGAGCCACCCGGCTTTGCAGCATTGAGCCCGGCGAGGACCAGCACATCGCGGGGGCGACTGAAGGCCACGAAATACTGGCGACACAAATCGTCAAATGCCCGGTTGATGCCGTCGCGGGATGCGGTGCCGAGCGGGCTGTGGGGGCGAAGCAGATCTTCCAGCTGATGCGGCGTACCGGGAGCGGCAGGAAAGCGGCGAAAGGCGTTTGCGCGGCGTGACTGTTGAAGGTCTGAACCGACATCCACAATCACCAGTGGAAATTCAAGACCCTTGCTCTGGTGGATGGAGAGCACATGCAGATGGTTACGGGGCAGGGTCTGCAAGGTTGATTCGTCGATGGAGACGGAGTTGTCTGCGATGGGGATCAGCACGTGCCTGAGCAGGTGCAGGATGGATCCGGAGGCGAGGGCGGGGTTGGAGGGATCCGTGAGAATGCGGGCGCGGAAGCGACTGAGCTGTTCTGCGGTATGGAGTTGTCGGGTGAAGACTTCGAGCCAGATCTGACCCGCCGGACTGTTGTGAATTTCAGGCAGCCAGTGAATGATTGAATTGAGCAGTTCGATACAGGGAACACTGGTGGGCCAGACATGGCCGGGGCGGCCTGGGTCACGGCGTCCGTAGTGATCCACAAAGTCGGCCAGCGGCCTGAGGCGAGGCTGGGTGGCGAGCAGCGTGGAGCTGGTGCTGCGCCACAGATTGAGCGTTTCTGAGGTGGTTTGCGGGCATGCTTTGAGCTGTTGCTGGACGGTGGCGGCGGGGTCGAGGCACAACAGGAGCAGTCCGCCGAGCAGTTGGACTTCGGGGATCCGCGAGAGGGTCTGGCCGCGAGGATTGAAAACGGGGATCACGGGGTGGTGTTTGAGGAGTGCGTGCTGGAGGAGCAGCGGGAGTCGTTTGCGGGGACGGGGACCGCGTGAGAATTCGAGCGGTGAACTGCAGAGCAGGGCGCAGTCGCCGGCATCGCCGCCGGCGGCATGGTCAAGCCGGATGCTGCGGCCCTGAACGGTAACACCACTGCCACGGACGACGTCGAACAGGAACCGGGCGAGACTTTCGGCGAGCTGTTCCGGGGTATCGCGAAACAGCCCCAGCACCGGGGCGTCCCGGGGACGGCGTCGCGGCAGACGCAGAGCCGGCTTATCGGCCACTCGGACGGGCTGAAATCGACTGTCCAGCGAAACAAAATGATTGACAAACTGAATGATGGCAGCAGTTGAACGATAGTTTTCGCAGAGGAAGATCCGCTGAGGACGCTTTCCCAGAACGCTGAGATGCCGCTGGGGAAAGTCGCGGAAGAGATCCACAGTGGCGCCCCGGAAGCGGTAGAGACTTTGATCGTCGTCGCCGACGACGGTGAGCGTCGAGCCGGTGGTTTTGGCGAGTTGAAAGAAGATGTGTTCCTGGAGCAGATTGGTGTCCTGGTATTCATCGACCAGAATCAATTGAAATGGCAGTGGAGGTGATGGAGCGGCGGTGGAGCTGAGCTGAGAGAGGACGGTTTGTTCGAGTGCAGGGAAATCAAGCAGCAGGCGGCGGGCGAGAGCATTTTCGTAGTTTTGCAGGATGCTGTTGAGCATTTGCAGGGATGCGTGGTGCGGGGAGTTTTCGGGAGCGGCGTCAAGGAGCTGTTGCCAGTTGATCAGGTCGTATTGCCGGCGATCAGCGATTGCCTGAATCACATCCCGGAGTTCGCCGGTGGTGGGAGTGCCGGGGAAGTTGCGGAGTGTCTGTACGAGCTGGCGGAGAAGGGGCTGGCGATGCAGACCGTTTGTGGTGCAGGCCCGCAGCAGAAGCGTGGATGAAAGAAACGGGTCTGCAAGTTGCGGCGGATGGCTTCCCGGGAGTCGGTGTTCGATGAGGAATTGCTGACAGAAGGTGTCGAGCGTGCTGAGCTGCACGTGGCTGAGGTCGGTTTGTGAAAGGCGGGTGCGGATATCGGGAGGGATCTGCGGGGTGAGGGTGAGTGCTTGCAGGATGGCGGTGCCCCACGCGTTCAGGCGTGAGCGGAGTTCGAGCGCGGCGCGGCGAGTGAATGTGGTGGCGAGCACGGCGTGCGGGGGGATTGAATCGACGAAGAGGGCGCGGAGGATTCGCAGGGCGAGCACAGCGGTCTTGCCGGTGCCCGGCCCGGCAACGATAAACAGGGGCATCTGCAATGGAGCTGTGACCGCCTGCAGCTGGGCGGCATTGAGCGTGCGGCCGGTGGCCTGCGGGAGCGTATTGAGGAATAGTTCGAGCGAAATCATGAGATCACGATCAGAAGCAGAGTGCAGTGCCGGATACGCGGCGAAACTTTTCAAAAACAGGAAGCTATCATTGAATCCATTTAAGGGTATCAATACACTTGCACCCAATGCAGTGTCAATAGGGTACTTGTTCTGGTTTTGGTTTTTTGGCTGGAAGCGTTTATGAACCGTCCCGTTGTGGTGATTCCCGCAGACAGTCCTCCGCTTGTCGGTGCTTCTCCCTTTCTGGCCGATTTGGGGGCGATCGCGAATTACACGCTGCACTCGGACCGTCCTGCTTCGATCGCTCAGCAGATTGAACGGGTGCAGCCTGCCGATATCCTGCTCAATTCACGCGGCAGTCTGGCCTTTCCCGCCGATATCCTCCAACAACTCCCGCGGCTGCGGATGATTGCGGTCTGCGGGATTGGCTACGATGCGATTGATCTGGCTCAGGCAACGCGTCAGGGGATCGTGGTGTGTAACGTCCCGGGGCGTACGGCATCGATCGTGGCAGAACATGCGCTGGGGCTGATGCTTGCGGTTGCCCGTCGAATGTCCTTCATGACAGCACAGCTGCGCGCGGGTTGCTGGCGGGGAGATCCGGGTCTGACGCTTTCCGGTCGTTGTCTGGGAGTAATCGGCACAGGTCACATCGGCTGCGAAATGCTCCGGTTGTCGCGTGCCATCGGGATGCGGACGATTGCCTGGAGTCTGCATCCGGATCCGTCAAAGGCAGCGCGTCTGGGATTTGAATACACAACATTTGACGACCTCCTGCAAACGGCAGACGTGGTCAGTCTGCACACGCGGCTGTCACCTCAGACACGGCAGCTCATGGCCGCCGAACAGTTTGCCCGGATGCGTCCGTCTTCAATACTCATCAACACCTCCCGGGGCGGTATCGTGGACACAGCGGCTCTGGTGAATGCCTTAAATTCCGGGCACCTGTTCGGTGCGGGGCTGGATGTATTTGACCGCGAGCCTCTGCCGCACGATGATCCGCTCCTGTCCTGCTCCAATGTAGTGCTCACCCCCCACTGCGCAGACACCACCCAGCACGGCCTTGATCAGCTCACCCTCGGCTGCATTGACAACATCCGCAATTTTCTGCAGGGTCATCCGCAAAACGTCGTCAACCCGGAAGTGCTCACTGAACATCGCGTCTGACAGGTTCAATCCATGAAATACCTGATACTGTTTCTTTTGTGCCTGATGGCGGTCATCGCGTACGTCCAGCGAGCCGCCATCAGTGTGCCGGAAAAGCAGGTGGCCGAAGCACTGCAGCTCACAGACCCCATCATTTCCATGGGTTGGGTCCAGTCCGCGTGGTATCTGGGGTACGCGCTCCTGCAGATGCCTGCCGGTCGCATGGCGGACCGTCTGGGCGCCGGTCGAACGATCGTGATCTGTTCAGTCATCTGGTCACTGCTCACGGCCTGTACCGGCTTAAGTACCAACCTGTATCTGCTCCTGCTGACCTGGTTTCTCATGGGTTCATTTCAGGCGGCGGCCTTCCCGTGTGCCGCGCGTTCAATTCGACAGGTTTTCGCGGATGACCAGCGTGCCCGCGCCTCCGGTATACTCGCGGCCGGCATGATGATCGGCAGCGCACTTGCTCCGCTCACCGCCGGTCACGGTCTGCGACTGCTGCAGCCGTGGGCAACAGAACTCGGCTGTTATCCCTGGCAGCTGCTCCTTGGCACCTTTGCCATCCCCGGTCTGCTCTGGGCGTTTCTGTTTTTTGTAGTTGTCCCGCCGCAGCGGCTGCCCCCGGTGCCTCCCGAAGACACTCCGCCGCTGATCCCGATGCTCAAGCTGATGGCCGGCAGTGCTCCGCTCTTTCTGCTCTGCACCCAGCAATTTCTTCGGGCTGCAGCGATGGTCTTCTTTCTCACACGGTTCCCACGTTTCCTCCAGGAAACTCGCGGTGTCAATCTGGCCGAATCCGCCAATCTGACATCGCTGGCAGGTCTGGGCGGCGTTCTCGGCAGCATTTCAGGCGGGGTTGTGTCTGACGCCCTGTTCCGCTGCACCGGCAACAGACGGCTCGCCCGCCAGGGGCTCGCTGCCATCAGCATGCTGCTCTGCTCACTGCTCATTCTTGCCTCCATCTACGCCCAAAACGTGCACCTCAGTATCACCCTGATTACGCTCGGAGTTTTCTGTGCCTCGTTCGGAGGAATCGGTGGTTACACGGTCGCCATCGACCTTGGCGGGCGGCAGACCGCAACAGTCTTCAGCTTAATGAACATGTGCGGCAACTTCGGCTCGATGCTCTTTCCAATCACCGCCGGCTGGCTGGTGAAGCGGTTCGACAACTGGAACGTCATGATGTATTACTTCGCCGCCATCATGGCTCTGGACGCCCTCTGCTGGACGCTCATCAACCCTCGCGGCTCACTGTTTCCCGACCCACCCCCGGAGCCCTCTGCGTGACTCGCCTGCAAACTCCGCAATTTCATTGTCTGGCCGGTATCGCGCGAGTGGACATCACGCCGCCGATCGGTATCTACCACCGCATGTGGGGGGCTGCTCTCCACGATCAGGCCACAGGC
>CAZLOQ010000101.1:19829-21483 GCA_964561125.1 uncultured Chitinophaga sp.
CCACAGCCCGGCTCCTGATTTCGCTGGATCACTGCATTCTGGAATCGGCCGAAATGCAGGCACTGGCCGCTGCCGCAGCGACTGCCGCCTCCATCGATCCGTCTCAGGTGCTCATCACGCTCACTCACACCCACGGTTCCGGCTGGATGGCGCGGTCGCGCAGCGAGTTCCCGGGCGGGCACCTGATTGAGCCATACCTCCTGCACATGCGGCAAACCATCGCTGATGCAGCGGCGATGGCGACGGCCGGTCTGCGTCCTGCTGCTGCCGTGATCGGAACAGGTCGCTGCAGCCTGGCCCGCCACCGCGACTTCTTCGACTCCGTCCGCGGCCACGCCGTCTGCGGGCTCAATCCGGACGGTTCATCCGACGACACAGTGCTCGTAGCCCGTTTCACCGACCACTCCGGGCAGACACTTGCCGTGCTCGTCAACTACGCCTGTCACCCCACAACGCTCGCCTGGGACAACACACTGATCAGCCCCGACTGGGTGGGGGCGATGCGGGAAACGGTTGAACAGGGCGCTGGCGGTCTGTGCATGTTCCTCCAGGGTGCCTCAGGTGATCTCGGTCCGCGCGAAGGCTTCACAGGGGACACCGCAGTGGCGGACCGCAACGGCCGTGAACTCGGCTACGCGGTGCTCTCCACCCTGCAAACGCTCCCACAGCCCGCCACGGAATACGTCTACCAGGGTCCGGTGCTTTCCGGAACATGGATTGGCGCATGGAAGCACCAGCCGCTCCCGCCCGAAGCCATTGCAAGCGCAGCCACGTGGAGCTGGCATGAGCTCATCGCAGAAGTACCGTACCGGCATGATCTGCCGACCATCCCGGAAACACTGGCAGCCCGCGAGACCTGGCTTGCCGAAGAACACCGTGCCCGTCAGCAGGGCGACCCTGAAGAGCTCCGCGTCATCCGTGCCAGCACAGAACAGCTCACACGACAGCTCACCCGCCTTCAGGCACTCGCCCCAGGACGCTGCTGTCCGCTCAAAATCACACTCGGCTTCTGCGGCGACGCCATCTGGGTCTTCGTCCCCGGAGAGCTGTATCAGGTCTTCCAGCAACAGCTTCGCCAGCGCTTCGCCCCGCGGCCGGTGTTCGTCACCACGCTCACCGGTGACTGGCAGCCAGGTTACATCCCACCCGCATCCGCCTGGGGCTACGGCATCTATCAGGAGGTGATCGCTGCCACTGCACCGGGAAGCCTGGAAGTGTTGATTGAGGAAATCTCGAGGGTGATTCGGAAGGTGATCACGAATTGACTGGACAGCGCCCTGTCGGGGCAGCTGCTCCGCAGGCCTGTAAGGCCGTCCTTCAGTAGTCTGGGGTGAGGAGCCCCCCATTTCGGGGCGACGAACCCCAGGTCGGGGGCTGCAGTGGCGTTGGCGGGGCGGTCTAGCTACGAACCTGCAGCTCCGACGGGACAAGCCCGTCGGGGGCTGCAGTGCTCGCCCCGCGGCAGCGCGAACCCCCGGGCTCCCAGACGGGCTCGCCCCGTCTGAAGCGAAGGTTCGCCGGCTACCCCGCGACAGCGCGAACGCCGGGCTCCCAGACGGGCTCGCCCCGTCTGAAGCCAAGGTTCGCCGGCTACTGCGGCAGCGCGAACCCCGGGCTCCCAGACGGGCTCGCCCCGTCTGAAGCCAAGGTTCGC
>CAZLOQ010000102.1:0-4664 GCA_964561125.1 uncultured Chitinophaga sp.
GTCAGCACTCAGAGGGGCATTTTTGAGGGCGTGAGTACCCGGGCTCGACGCAGGCGGTTGATGCGAGCGGAGCTTGAAGCGTCGAATTGATGTCAGCAACCTGGCTGCAGAGCGAGCTGAGGACGTCGGGACATGGCGGATCGGGTCGGCGGGAGTCGCCGTCTGCGGAGGAGACGTGCCTGCGGTGAGACGCAACTCGGATTCACCATGCGGGGATGAAGCGGCCCGCCGTTGGGGCTGCAGTCACAGAACGCTGGTCAGGGCAGATTCCGACGGCGTCAGGGCTTCCGGGGCGAGGTGCTGGCGCTGGAGACGACTATTCGTCGGGAGTGGTGTTGTCAACGTCAAAGATGCGCCCCCAGTCTCGGAAGGGACGATTTGTGGTGATCACAATCGATCCGAATTCGTATCGGGCCGTGACGATCTGAAACAACAGGTCAGCACCGCGTTTGTCAATGGGCAGGCAGCCCGGTTCGTCGAGCGGCAGCAGTGAGGCGATGGTCAGGCAGACTCAGACGCTGGTTGCGGTCACAGCACGGTGATGCCTCCCTGATAAGCCTCAGGGCCGCGTCGAATCTCTTCGTGAATGCGCGAAGCGGAGAGCTCCGGGAAGCGCGTCAGCAGATCGTTGATCTTCGTCTTCCACGGTTCGAGCCCGCTGCGACGTGGCGAACGCCGCTCTGCATGCGGCGGATGCTGCATCTGAAGTGCTCGCGCGACCGTCCGCTGGGAGCATCCCAGTCGTCGTGCGATGGCTCGCTGTGAGAGTTTTTCAACCTCTGCGAGGCGACGGATTTCAGCCCACAGTGAGACTTTCATGCGTCAGCTCCCGAACGAGGCGTAATCCTGCAGAAATCGTCGGTCGACCCAGGAAAACCCGTCTTCAGCCTGCCTCACAATCGTGGCCATGCCGCCAATTTCCCCTGCAGCCGACGCAGGAGAAACGCGGCAGTCAGACTTCAGGTGCGGTCCCCCCTTCGCTCGCGCGAAGGAAACGTGGGGAAGTAGACTAACACCCTCCCCACTGCGCGCAGCCAAACTGGTGCTTTTGCGGGCCTTTAGCCCGTTGTTCCCGACTCATACCGAACACGCAGCGTTCGGCTGAGAACTGCCCTTACAGGGCGAAGCTGCCGGGGGGCGACCTGACCTGGCATTTCATGCCAGGCTGATAGACCTGGCCTTACAGGCCGTAAACGCAGCCGGGCTGTTGCAAGCAACCATCGGCATCCTGCGACACCATCGACTCCTCACTGCCCACCGCCCACCGCCCACTGCCCACTGCCACCCACTTTCGGCTCCAAATAGAAGCGGTACGGCTCGCGCTGTTCCGCTGAAAGCAGGTGGCATTGGGTCCTGTCCCCCGTTCAGTCGCCTGAACGGGGCACTGCAGTGTCCGTCACGGACAGATCTTTCAGCGCTGTGCGGCCATCTCCAGGCAGATCATCTGTTTGTCGTTGCGGAGGTAGATCCGGCGATTGGCGAATGCCGGCATACTCCAGACCACTTCACGACCGAATGCGAAGTTGGATGGTTCAATGACTTTGGCCCGGCTGAGCTCTTCGTAGCCATCGGGGGTGAGCTGTGCGATGACAAGTTCACCCTTCTCGTTAAACAGGATGAAGCGGTCTTCATGCCGCACCAGAAACGCCGTTTCAGAACCGCGCGGGCGACCGCCGACTGCCTTGTCTGTTTCCCACAGAACCTTACCCTCCGGAAGCTGCAGTGCTCGCAGCAGCCCTTTCTGATCGAAGCCGTAAAGCACGGCCTGATCGAGGAATGGCTGGACGTTGACCGGGGAGATCAGGTCCTTCACATCCCGGAAAACTTCTTCCGGCTGTGACTGATCCGGCTGCAGCTTCAGCAGCAGATTGCGATTGCTGTAGCCGGCGACATACAGGTAGTCGCCAAGCAGCACCGGTGACATGATGATGGAGCCGTTGGAGGCGTCGTAGGGGACGGACCAATATTCGCTGCCGGTCTCGGGGTTCACAGAAGAAACAGCATCGGTGCGGTACAAAATCAACTGGCGACGCCCGCCGTGTTCGACGATTGTCGGCGGCGAATAGCCCTGTCCCTGGGCACCGGAAGTCAGGCTGCGCCAGATTTCCCTGCCAGTGATTTTGTCGAGCGCAACGATGTGACTGCCAGTGCCGCCGGCGAGTGTGAGCAATCGCGGGCCGTCGATCAGCGGGTGCGCGGAATAGCCCCACAAAGGAGCCGTGGTGCCGTAGTCCGCCTTGAGATCGCGACGCCAGAGCACCTGACCGTCAGAAACCTGAAAGCAGTACAGCAACCCTTCCGCCCCCAGAGTGTACACGCGGTCGTCTTCGACGACCGGAGTACACCGCGGACCGGCAGGATAGGAAATTGAATACTTCACGTTGTCAGAATGCGTCCAGAGCACTTTTCCGGTGGCCGCGTCCAGACACTGAACGCGCTCGACGCCGGAAAATTCCCTGCGGTCGAAATTGTCAACCTTCACGTTGTCCGCCGTGACGTAGTCCGTAATAAAAACTCTGCCCGCCGCCACGGCGGGACCCGAATAGCCTCCGGCGACTTCCGCCATCCACACGATCGCCGGACCCGACTCCGGAAAAGTCTTCAGGATCCCTGTTTCACGCCACACATTGTCCCGACCAGGCCCCATCCACTGCGGCCAGTCATCTGCAGACGCAGGAAACTGACCAGCCCCCGTGGCCACTGCGAGAATCGCTGCAACACAATTCCAACACTTCAACATTGCTCTCTCCTGGTGACTCTTTGCCTGTCTGCCCTGTTGCGTGCGGTGCACCAATCACGCCCTCGAATTCTCGGCAATGCGGCATGTCTCGGCAAGATCAGTCACCCCCGCGCTGGCAGGTGCCCCTGTCAGACTGAATTGCCGGTGCCTGGCAATGCTGGAGGGCACTAAGGTGCATGGCACCGCGCAGCGTCATGCATGTACCTGAACCGGTCATGTTCGGCTTCTTTCGAAGCGGTACGGCGCGAGCCGTCCGGTAAGTTAGTCACCGGACGGCTTGCGCCCAATGCCACCTACTTAATCCTTTTTTGCTTCTGCCCCGGTTTTCCCAGGCACTGCAGCACAGTATTTGCTTTAATGGGTGGAAATTTCAGTTCCTCCTGCCAAAAGGTGTGAACGGATGCGAGGCGAGTCTGTGTGGCCAGTGGCAATGCTGATGGTAGCCAGTGAACCTGCCACCGGTTGTATCCTGACACCCGAAATCGGTGCAATGTATGGCCCGAACAACACCAGCGAAGCAGACGCCCGGATGATCCACAGACGATTGGCGGTCAGTTCTGTTGTGCCGAGGACCGCAGTGTGGATGCAATCAGAGAGAGATTGTCAATTGAAAGCTGAGCGAGCTCTGCAGGGGACGAGACGGAATGTTTGAACTGTCGCTGCAGGAACTGGATTTCCGCGATCAGCAGCCCTGCCTGCAGCCCCTCTGTTCGCCCCTGCGTTCGCCCCTCTGTTCGCCCCTGCGTTAGCCCCTTTTCAATTCCCTGTCGTATCCACTCCTCTCTACCTTCCAGTCGGCCTTCGAGTGCAGTAACGATTTGAGGCATCAGGTTGGGGAGATCCGGCTGGGACTGACAGACTTAGTCCTTCGCCCTGTAAGAACAGTTCTCAGCCGCACACTGCATTTTCGGTATGCTCCTCGAGCGCTGGAATGGGATTTGGGGTAGCCTGCGATTAGTCGTTGGTTCCGCGTTTTCCGGCAGGCCCCCGGACAACATTGGACGCACCTTCGACATGATGTCGTTCCGTTGTCTCCATGCGGCCGCAGGCAGCGCGTTACCTGCGGCACCTGACCCGGGGTTGCCCCCCGGGCTGATGGACCTGGCCTTCCACGCCGGAGTCGCAACGGGGCTACATCAGCTGATTTCTTCGGCGAAGAGTCCATTCGAGGGACAGGAGGGCGATCAGGAGCAGGAGGACGGGGGGCGTGTCCCACAGGGAGATGCGTTCCTGACGATTCAGATTCATGCCGGGGAGTCCATCGGCGGCCCAGGCTTCGATTTTCTGCAGAAATTCTTCGTGGCTGAGAAACTGGCCACCGCTGTTTTCGGCGATGCGTCGGAGGACATCGAATTCAGCAGCCGGGTTATCGCGTTCGGGGTCATTGGGTACGACGTGGAAGGTTCCATGGTTTCTGAAAATTCGGCTGAGCTGGCGGCGATTTCACGGCGGGGGGTCATGGGGAGCAGTTTTCCATCGGGAGCGGTCACTTCGATGGCGAAATCGGCGTCGCTGATGGTCTGTCCCTGAGCATCGCGGG
The DNA here is from genome assembly GCA_964561125.1 of uncultured Chitinophaga sp. GTDB lineage: Bacteria > Planctomycetota > Planctomycetia > Planctomycetales > Planctomycetaceae > SXXK01. The sequence goes on from CAZLOQ010000102.1 coordinate 4,281, forward strand.
CTCCGACGGTGAGTGTCGCGGGGGCACCGGGAATCAGATCGCGGGGCTCAGCCTGAATCCAGACGGCCTGGGAGTCGTCGGTTTCTTTGCGGGTCAGCCAGAAGATGATCTGTCGCCAGAACCGCAGGTGATCGTCGCCGAAACCCAGCATGGACCACTGCCAGGTGGTATCACCGGCGAAGGCGAGCGATCGATTGCGTCCGGTATCCAGTCCGATGAGCAGCGGGGCACCATCGGGGGAGGCAGCGAGCACCTGTGCGAGGGAGTTATTGCGGGGTGCGAGGAGATTGCTGCCGGTGAGCGGCGGGAGCTGTTCCCAGCGGGTACGATTCTGGTCAGCCGGGGCGATCTGCATGACAAAGTGGGCCAGTCCGTCACGGGAGG
>CAZLOQ010000102.1:4674-21436 GCA_964561125.1 uncultured Chitinophaga sp.
GCATTTTCTGGGGGCTGTTGAGTTGTGCGTTGGTGGCCGGGAGTTCAACAGGGAGGAGTTCGGCGAGGGGTGACTGGGCGTAACCGCCGGCCCCGAAGTTTTCTGTGCCGCCGATCATCATCAGCCCCGCGCCTTGTTTGCAGCGGGCGGCGAGCGCGAGGATTTGTTCGGGGGTAAAGACGGAGGCGGAAACATCGCCGATGACATAAGCGTCGTAGCTGCCTGGCTGGAAGAAGCGCTCGGGAATGCGATTCTGAGCTCTGAAGGCGCCGGAGCGGATGGGGTGAAAGTCGAGCTGAATGCGGCTGCTGTCGTTGATCTGGCGGAGCCATTTTTGTTCGGAGCGGACGACATCGAAAAGGGCCACGCGGATTCCGCCGCGGCGCACGCGGATGATGGTTTCGATGCGGTTATTGGTCTGCCGCGCTTCTCCGGGCAGCGGGAGTGCTTCGATGGCCAGTTTGAGGTCTCCGAGTTGTTCCGGGACGATTTGCAGCGTCAGCAGGTGCTCTTCCGTGTCGGCCTTTGGTGTGAGTTGTACGATGGAGCGGGCTTCGTCGGAGAGCGGTACGGGTTCGAGCGGCCCGCTCTGGCCGTCTCCAAGCCCCTCTCGGTTTTCAAGCAGGACGCGAACTGTGACCGGCTGCCCTGCTGCTCCCGCGGCTTTGAGCCGAATTCTGATTGGCAGCGTGTTGCCCTGAAACACATCGCGGGTGATGCCGGGATCTGTGAGTGCCAGATCGGCGGAACCGGAGCCGGCCTGAGCGGTGCCGAAGCCGACGGCATAAACTGGCCGCTGACGAAGTCCCAGCCGCAGGGCGATCTGTTCGGGGTTGGTATCGAGCTTTCCTGGAGCAGCCTGGCGCCCGTCGCTGAGCAGCACGACTGCGGGAACACGGCTGTCCCCCATTTCCTCGGACAGACTTTCGAGGGATTTGCCGATGGCCGTAAACGGGCCGTCGGCAGCGGGTGCGAAGTCTTCGACGATGGCCGTTTTTTCTGCAAAATCGCGGCGGCGGATTTCGAACTTTTCCGCCAGCTGTTCCAGTGCAGGAGCGGCTGCCTGGAGGAGACTGCGAAGGGATTCGCGGCGCGTGATCCCGCCGGTTTCGTCGGCCGTCTGCATGCTGCGACTGGCGTCAGAGAGCAGGTAGATGATGGCTTCGGAATCGTCCTGGCGTTCGAGCACCAGAGCGGGGCGGAGTGAGGCGAGAAAGAGCAGAGCGAGGAAGGCGGAGCGGCAGAGCACCAGCAGGCGGCGGCGAGAGGGGGGAAGGTGCTGAATTCGCCGCGGATAAGCCGTGCGCATGGCGGCGGCGGCAGCGATAAACACGCCGATGGAAAAGGCCCAGGACCAGACTGGTTCGAACTGCAGCGACATACATCCGCCGAATCAGGACGGAATCATCCCCGGCACGCCGGTTGCGGAGCAGGAAGCGGCGGCGAGAATTGTGAGGGGAGCGGAGGTTTTGGGGGCAACTGCAGCCGTGCCGAGCGACATCAGCGGGAGCAGGCTGGCGCTCCCGTTGTCGACGGTGTTGAGCTGGACGAGGATCTCGGGGTGTTGTTCGAGGTTGGTTGGGGGAAGATCCCTGGCGAGCACTGTTTCAAGAAAGTAGCGGAGCAGATCGCGGACGGGGACGTCGGTGATTTGTGCGAGCAGTTCTTCGGCACGGGCACGGGTGCTGTCGACGAGCACTTCGGCTTTTTCGAAGACATCGCAGTTCTGGAAGATGCTGCGAATGCGTTCGATGCGCCCGGATTTGCCGGCTCCGGGGGATCCTGCGGAGAGCAGTTGCTGGAGTTCGCTGCGATCGGCGGGGGAAGCATGCTTGAGTGCGAGGGCCAGCAGGACGGTGGGGCGGAGCGCGGCAGCATCCTGGCCGGCGACGAGTTTATTGTCGGTGTCTCCCTGCCAGTCCTTCAGGTCGTTGAGTACCTGGAAGGCGACACCGATATGGCGACAGAAGCGGGGGACAAGATCGCTGGAAGCGAGCGGATGTCCGGCGAGTCGCAGTCCGGCATAGAGCGCCGCTTCGAAGGCAGGGGCTGTTTTGAGGGCGTAGATCTGCAGGGCATCGAGCGGAGTGATGTTCCAGTCCGGCGATTGCTGGAACGCCATTTCGGCCCCCTGACCATCGCACAGACGCAGGTGGGCAGTGGACATGCTGTTGAGCACATCCAGAGCGGCGACAGGATCGTGCTCGCGGGTGGCATGGATCAGGCGATACCCCAGACCGATGAGGTAATCTCCGATGTTGATGGCGGGACCGGTGCCGTGTTGACGATGGAGCGTTTCGCGGCCATAGCGGTACTGGTCGTCGTCCTGAATGTCGTCGTGGACCAGCGAAGCTTTGTGGAAGGCTTCGATGGCAATTGCAGCACGCCCCACGGCGTCGGGGATCTCTGGTGTGGCCTGGCCCGGAGCGAGCGCGGGGCGGCCGGATGCTGCGTACCATGCGGCCAGCGTGATGAACGGGCGAAACCGCCGACCACCGTTGGCCAGCCAGTCGAGCGATTCGCGTTCGGCGAATGCCAGAGCCGGGCTGCTGCCGGCGTCATTACGGGTACGCACCCTGGGCACCAGACGCGTGAAGTCGTCCTCGAACACCCGCGCGGCAGCCCGCATGAGCGGGACGTAGCTGGTTGTCGGCTTTTCCGGGAGCGGTTCGTATTTGTCGAGCACTTCCCAGACCCACGCCTGATCCAGCGTGGTGTTCAGGCAGTCTCCGGAATGCAGGGGTACGGCGTAGGACGGAACGCCTGCGATGAGCACTTTATCGATGGCTTTTTCGAGCACATTCAGGCAGGCCACGCCGAGGATGCCGTCGATGTAGCCGGAGACGATGATCCGGAGCACCACAGGGGAACCTTCGGCCACGAGCACTCGATAGCCCAGCTGCTCGGCACGGACCTTGTAATCGGCGATGGAACAGGCACCGCAGCGTTCGCAGTCCAGCCCGAACTGAGTGTATTCGGCCGGGCAGCCTTCGGCATGCTTCAGACAGTGTGGCAGGAGCAGCATGCGGCGGTTGAAGGGAATTGCGAGGAACTGTTGTTTCCAGAAGAAATTGCCAATCATCACCATGGAGAAGCCGAGGTATTTTTCCGGCAGCTGCAGGCGATCAAGCAGATCACGGCCGTAGCGTTCGAGTTCGTCGCGCGTGAATGCGCGGGCGCGGTCGAGGTTGCGGGCGTAGTCTTCAGCGGCGACTTTCAGCCGTTCACGAAGTTCAAGCGTTTCCGGGACGATTTTGAGATGCGTGGTGCTGCGACGACGCCCCTTCTTTTTCACCGGAGCCGGATCCTCGTCGTCCACCGCAGAGACTGATGCTGCGTCCGGAGTTTCCTGCGGAAACTGGGGGCGAATGGGATCTTCTTCCATCATTTGAGCGTGCGCCTGCGCAATTGACACGGGCGTGTCCCCTTCGACGAATGACTGAGATTGAAGCACCAGGGCGAGCCGGCGCTGGTGACGGCGTTCAGCTGCTCTGCGGGATTGTAGCGGAGCCCGTGCGGTTTCGCACAGCATCCCAGCGATTTAACCCCGAGACTGCGAAGATGATCGGATAAAGTGATTCAAAATACCAGAGTTTAGCGAAGTAAAAGCCAATGGGTGAGGGAGCGTCCAGTGTACAGGATGTCACCCTGTCCAGCAGCCACTCGAAGCCGCGGTCACCCGCTTTCCGGACTTGCCGGAGGATTGCTGAGGTTTGTGCGGCGAGCGGTTTGGTCTCGGGAAGGCGGGCGAGGACATCGGCGAGCGCTTCGAGGGCGAGGGAGGTTTCTTCGATGGAGGCAGGAAGTCCCGGGGCGCCGGACCAGCTGCCGTCGGCATGCTGACTGTCGAGCAGCCACTGTACGGCGCGGAGCGCGACGGCGGAGTGGATCTGTCCGGTGACCGCGAGGGCTCGGAGCACCCGACTGGTGCCGTAGAGCGGGTTTTCGTCGTTGGGATGATGCTGATTGCCGAACCAGAGCGGGAGCCACGTGCCGTCCGCACGCTGGTGTTTTTCCAGATACGCGAGGCCGCGCTGCATGGCCGCTGCACAGGCGGGAGAAGGCAATCCGCAACGTTCCTGCAGCAGCTGGAGGGCGCGAAGCACGTGGGCGGTGAGATCCGAGGAACTGCGGTCGAAGGGCAGTGTACCCCAGCCTCTGCAGAAGGTGGGCCAGCCTCCGTCGCGGTTCTGCAGTCCGAGGAGCCACGCGGTGGCGGCCTTGAGCGCCTCGTGTTCGGCCGCGGAATATGCTTCACCCGGCTGGCGGAGGTTGAGAATGGCGAGCATGGCGCCGGGCGTGTCATCGGCATCGGGCACCCCGCCGGGCAGATCCGTCCAGGACCAGCCTCCCGGGGCCGCTCCGGTGTAAGGATGAACCGTGCGGTACTGCTGATTGAGCAGCCATGAACGAACAGCGGTGCGATTGATTTCTTCCGGGAGCCCGGAGGGGTCGGCGGCGAGGGCGTTGATGCTGAGCGTGGTGAGCCACGTGGCGAGGTTGGTATCAATGGGCCAGCTGCCATCGTCGAGGACGGAATTTTCGAGGAACAGCAGGCAGCGCTGGACGACGGGATGTTCGAGCCGACCGCAGCTGATCAGGCTCATGGCCACGAAGCTGGTGAGCGGTGCGGCTTCGAGAAAGCCGCCGTTGACGGGCTGGATGGACTGGAGGATTTTGAGCGAGCGGGGAATGGCGACGCGACGGATGACGGCTGTGAACGGATTGCGCGATTTTCGATGGGTGAATACAGCCTGGCCGATGGCAATGAGTGCCGGCAGGGCGTAGCTGACTACGGGCAGTCGAATAGCCGCATACCACCGCTGGGGCACGCAGGCGAGTTCAAACGGCAGGGGGATCACACGTTCCCATGGTACGGTTCCGGCCAGAGCACAGTGGGTGAGGATGGGCACGGAAAAAGTCCGGTCCCGGCCGTAGCGGCGAATGACGGCATCGACACCGCCAGCCTGCTCTACGAAATGCCCGGCGTCGGCAAGCACAGCACGCCAGCCGGATTTAAACAGCTCGGGCGACCGGGTGCTGACGGCATGAAACGTCGCGTGCACCAGCATGGTGGTGGAGATGTTGCTGAAGCTGATCCGCGTGTCTCCCCAGCCACCGTCTGTGTTGCGATGCGTCGCCAGCCAGTCCAGTCCGCCGGCAACGCGCTGCCGGAGCCGTTCCCGTTCCGAGGAGTTGGCGGTGTGCAGCGCAGCGAGGTGCTGTGCCATGACGGCGGTTGCGGTGGACAGAGCCGAGGTTGAAAGTCGACCGGTCCAGTGGCCGAACGCATTGCGGCGATCCAGCAGCAGCCGGCGGGCGCTGGCTAGAGCTGTGTCGGCCTCGACTGCATGCTGATCAACAGCGGGAACGGAGTCAGAGCAGTGCGTCAATTGCGGGATCCTTGGACGAGGGTTCCCCGGAGCTGTGCAGGGCGGCGGTGGCGGCAGCGGCGGCGGCTTCTTCAGCTTTGAGTTCGGCGAGTTGGCGGATGATGAGACGATTGAGTTCCGGGAGACCGCGACCGGTGACGGCGGAAATCAGGAGCACTTCGCGTCCGGTGGTTTCGTGGAGCAGTTCGGCGGCGGCGGAGGCATCGGGGAGTTCGGCTTTGGTGACGCAGAGAATTTCCGGGCGGGCTGCAAGGGCCGGATCGTAGAGCCGCAGTTCTTCGCGAATCTGGTGGTAGTTATCGAGCGGATCAGACTGGTCGGCGGGAGCTGGTTCAACGAGGTGCACGAGCAGCCGAGTGCGTTCGACGTGCCGTAGAAATTCGTGTCCGAGCCCAGCGCCGGTGTGTGCCCCTTCAATCAGGCCGGGGATATCTGCCAGCACGTATTCGTGGTCGTAACCCACGTGGACCAGCCCGAGGTTTGGATATTTGGTGGTGAAGGGGTAATCGGCGATTTCGGGAGTGGCGCGGGAGACGCGGCTGAGGAGCGTGGACTTGCCGGCGTTGGGTTTGCCCACGAGTCCAACATCGGCAATGAGCTTCAGTTCGAGCTGTATCTGACGGTATTCGCCGGGATGGCCGTTCTCAGCTTCCCGCGGCGCCCGATTCACCGAATTGGCAAACCGTTTATTGCCCCTGCCACCACGACCTCCTTTGGCGACTACGATGGATTCGCCATGGTGGGCGAGGTCGCGGAGGAGGTGTCCGTGCTCGAGGTCGCGAACGAGCGTTCCCGGGGGCACAAGAATGACGGTGGGCTTGCCGCATTTCCCCGTACACAAAGCTCCCTGACCATGCTCGCCACGTTCCGCTTTCCAGTGCCGATGACCGATGAGATTACCCAGCGAACCCAGATTGCGGTCGGCCTGAATAATCACGTCGCCTCCGTCACCGCCATCACCGCCGTCCGGACCCCCGCGAGGCACGAAGGTCTCGCGGCGGAAACTGCTGCAGCCTTTTCCGCCGTCTCCTGCCCGGCAATACAAAATCGCTCGATCTGCAAACATGCGGTCCCCGAAACTTCTGGCTGGACGGTGGAAAGGGCGGGAGGCTGTAAAGGGCAACGGGAATTATCACGTGCTTCTGACATGGTGAATCATAGCGGGAAGAAGGGAATGTGGGGAGTGCAGGGGAGTCGCAGGCCGCCACATTGCAGGAAGTCGGCAGAAACTGGAAATTCGCCAAAAATTCTGCCTGGACCACCACAGACAACCGCCTAAAACGTTCAAAACGGGCAGCGGCCTGATGCAGTGTTTTCGTTCGTCCTTCGGAGCTGAACATGCGGTTTCTCGGCGTTTTTCTCGGTGTTTGCACGCTCACTGCCGTGGTCATTGGTGGCGAGCGTTCAGAATGGACGCAGTGGCGCGGAAATTCCCGGACCTGTACAGCCACTGCCCCGGGGCCATGGCCCGAAAAGCTGCAGCCGGAAAACCTCAGGGAACTCTACCGCGTACCGCTCGGCCCCAGCTACTCCGGGCCAATCGTCACCAAAGACCATGTTTTCGTCACCGAAACAATCGACAAAAAGAACGAAGTCACCCGCGGCCTTGAACGCGATACCGGCAGGGAAATCTGGAAGGTGGAATGGCCCGGCGCCATGACCGTTCCATTCTTCGCTGCATCCAACGGCAGCTGGATTCGAGCCACTCCGGTTTACAGCGAAGGACGACTATTCGTCCCCGGCATCGAAGATGTCCTTGTCGCGCTCGATGCAGCCAGCGGCAAAGAACTCTGGCGCGCCGACTTCAAACAACTCTTCGAAACCAAAGGGCAGACCTTCGGCTTCGTCTGCTCCCCGCTCATCGACGGCGGATTTCTTTTCGTGCAGACGTCCGGTGGTCTGGTGAAACTCAACTGTGCCACCGGCGAAATGGCCTGGCGAAGCCTCAATGAAGCCGGCGGAATGATGGGCGGCGCTTTCTCATCCCCCATGCTCGCAGAACTCGCAGGCGTCACACAACTCGTTATCCAGACCCGCGCAAAGCTCTGCGGAGTCGATCCCGAAACCGGCAGCGAACTCTGGTCCGTTGCCATTCCCTCCTTCCGCGACATGAATATCCTCACACCGACAATTCTTGGCGACCGGATTTTCACCAGCAGCTATGGTGGCGGTGCGCTGATGTATGAAGTCACAAAGACAGACGCGGGGCTCGCCGTCAGCGAAGTCTGGAAAAACAAGACCGAAGCCTACATGTCGTCACCCGTGGTGATCGATGGAAGAATCTATCTGCATCTCAGGAACCAACGCTTCTGCTGCCTCGACCCCGCCAACGGGGAATCGCTCTGGCGAACCACTCCCTTCGGCAAATACTGGAGCATGGCCGTCAATGGCTCACGTGTCCTTGCACTGGACGAAGTCGGCGACCTCATTCTGTTCGACGCCAATCCGACCGAATACAACGAACTCGACCGGTTTCACGTGAGCGATGCATCCACCTGGGCACACATCGCTGTCGTGGACGGTCAGATCTTCGTTCGAGCACTCGACGAACTCATCGTCTACGAATGGAAATAAACGCAGGCACCCGTCACAGGACGTGTGCCCGACCCCGAACGAAAGGGGTCACCGTTCACGGGCTGGAAACTGGTCTTCCACTGGCGTGATAAAGTGCGACCGGGCGAAGATGGACTGGCAATGCAGGCGATGCAGTGGTGCTGGGCTCATCTGAAGCGGGACTTTCAGTCCCTGATCGACCAGATGGCTGTGGACAGTCACTGCTGCACAGGTCGTGAACGGTCACCTCTCACTTCTCACTTCGAGTGCCTGCCGGTGGCGGTCCACAAGCTGCTGGTATTCCGGCTGCTGTTCGGACAGCCGCTGATAGTAGTCAGCCAGCAGCTGGTGCGCCGGAGCATAGTCGGGCTGATGATTCAGCGCGTCCCGCAACCAGAATTCACCCCGTCGGGCGTCGTCGTAAAGCAGAAACAACTCGCCAATCCGGCACCGCTCGGCCACTCGCGCTTCATCCGGGTGATCGCGAATCACATCTGCGAGGGCGTCGATTTCCCGAAGTTTCTCGCGGATCTGCTGCACCTGGGCCAGCTCTGCAGCGGCTTCGGTGTCCCGCCCCAGCTCCCGCAGTGACAGGGCTCGCTGGTACCGGATATTGAGCTGATTGGGGTCCTGCAGGAGCACCTGATCGAACCATGCGACAGCAGCTGCAGCATCCCCCAGCGCCGCTTCTGCCAACCCCAGCTCTGCCTGCACCGGCAATCCGCGCTCGGGTTCACACACAAGGTTGAAACTGTGCCGGATGGCGTCCGGCGGCTGAGCGAGGATCTTAAGGAGCAGCGGGCGGGCTTCACCGGCACGTCCAAGATTGAGCAGACACCGCGCCTGCTGGAGCAGTGCAGCCGCGTTTGCACGCATAGCACCCGCTGCCATCGCATCCTGCAAGGCTTCCTCCTGACGCCCAAGTCCCGCTAGAAGACGGCTGCGGGCGTAGAGCGACGGCCAGTGCTGCGGCTGGAGCTGGATCGCGGCACCCAGTTCCGCCAGCGATCCCTCCGTGTTCTGCTGGTACTCGAGAATCCTCGCCAACGCATAAAATGGCTGCGGATCCGTCGGCCACGACTGCTTCCAGACCGGAATAATGGTCAACGCAAGCTCAATCGCACCAGTCATCACCGCCCCGTTCACGTAGGCCTCACAAATCTCTGCCCCATCCGGTGAATCCTCCATCAGCAGCTGATTCAGCTCCTGCTGTACGGCCCCAAGTCGGCCGGACTGAGCTTCCAGGAGCAGATATTCATGACGCGCCTGTTCAGGTGAGCCCCCCAGTTGGATGAACTGTTTGAGCAGTTCAGGGACCTCGGTCAGACGCAGCTCCTTGCGCGCCAACCGGGCCTTCAGGAAGGCCGTTTCAGCGTCAGCCCCGCGGATCGTCATCACCGCATTCAGCCAGAACCCAGCAGATTCATAGTTCCGCTGTGAGATTGCAGAAGCCGTTGCGTCGTTGAGCATCGCGGTGATGGCTCCGGAGATCCAAAGCCCCGCAAAGCTCACCAATCCCAGGGTCAGGATCAGGTAAAAACGACGTAACCCAATGAAAGAGAACCACTTACGCAATCCGCTTCGCCGCACTGACGCAGGTGATAACAAAACATCCCGAGGGGGAATCTGCGGCATTTTGAATTTCCAGCGAGGTCATAGAAAAAATACAAACTTGAATTGCAACAATGCAGTCCCATAATCATCCCACCGCCAGGAAACTGTTTTTTTTTCGTAGGATTTTCATATTTTCTGAAATTCCCTGGAATCGCTGCGGCAACCTTTGTGTTAAACCGATTCCTGCCTGCATGGCATCGTTCGACCTTCTTCCTTTCATTTTCCCACACGGAGCTATCATGTCCAGACCATCGCGGAAACGCGGATTTACTCTCATTGAACTGCTGGTGGTGATCGCCATCATCGCCATCCTCGTGGCTCTCCTGCTGCCTGCCGTCCAGCAGGCCCGCGAAGCCGCACGTCGCACCCAGTGCAAAAACAACCTCAAACAGCTCGGCATCGCCCTCCACAATTACCACGACACCTTCAACTGTTTTCCTCCGGGTCACATTCGCACACAGTCTGCCATTCCAGCCAATAACGCACTCACCGGCTGGCGCGGTTTCAGCGCCCACTCCATGCTCCTGCCCTACATCGAGCAGGCGAATCTGTACAACACCATCGACTTCAACACGTACTTCGATGCTCCGCAGAACACGCTGCCCCGACGCACCCGCATCCAGGCATTCCTCTGCCCCTCCGATGCTCCGTTCAATACCGCCGACACCGGCAACAACAGCTACCCCGGCAGCATGGGAACAAACCTCGGCCAGTACGTCAACGCGGCCTTCCGCAACGGCGTCTTCAACTTTGATGTCACCATTCGCATGCGGGACATCTTCGACGGCACATCGAACACCGTGGCCTTCGGCGAACAGCTGATGGGTGACAACAACAACGCTGCCTACCGTCCAGGGGACGTGGTCCGCGGGATCGCTTTTGCCGGTAATGCTCAGCGCCCGACGCAGGCTGAACTGGACACCTATGGCGTTGCCTGCCAGGCTGGCATCGGCAACCACCACAGCCACGGCGGTCGCGAATGGTCCATCGGCATGCCCGCTCAGACACTGTTCAACACCGTTGCTCAGCCCAACTGGCGGTATCCCACCTGCCAGGTCTGCACAGGCTGCGGCTGGATGGATTCACAGGGCGTCTTCCCGTCTCGCAGCCGCCATACCGGCGGAGTTCAGATTTGTCTGGCTGACGGTGGAGTGCGTTTCGTGTCCGAAAACATCGACCTGATCACCTGGCAGAATGTCGGTTCCATCAACGGCGGCGAAGTCATCGGAGATTACTAATGAAAGCCCACGCTCTTTCCGGACTGCTGCTCGCAGCAACATTCTTCCTCACAGGCTGTGGCCCCGGTCAACTGCCCTCAGAAACTGTCACACCAGTGGCTCCGCCGGCTGCCAAAGCTCAGCTGATGGATGTCGCCAACTCCGGCGAACTGGGCAGCGCCGCTTCTGCAATTCGTGAATCCCTTGAAGCACTCAAGGCTACCGATTCCGCAAAAGCTGAAGAACTGCTGAACGAACTCACCGCCCTTGAAGGCCTTGTTGATCCTAATCAGATCAAGGCGAAGGCAAAAGCCATGGCAGATAAGCTTTAAGCCCGCCGAAAGACACCTCGTTCCTCAAAAAGAAAACGCGGAATCCAGTCATGGATTCCGCGTTTTTCGTTGAATGTCGATCGGTGATCAATGTGTGATCGGTGGGCGGTGCAAATCAACCCAGCAGATCTTTCACGCAGTCGCGTTCTTCCCGCAGTTCTGCGATGGTGGTGTCGATCTTTTGCTGCGCGAATTCGTTGTGGGTCTGTCCCTGCACAATACTCACCTTGCTGCCGTCGCTGACGAGCGGATAACCGACGATCAAACCGGGCTCGATGCCATAGCTGCCATCGCTGCAGACAGCCGCGCTGAAGCAGTTGCCCGGAGCGGTCGGGCGAATGATGCCCTTCACGGTATCGAGCAGCGCATTGGCCGCAGATGCAGCGCTGGAGGCACCGCGGGCGGCGATCACCGCTGCGCCGCGTTTCTGCACCGTGCTGATGAAGTCACCCTGCAGCCATGCGTGATCAGTGATGACCTCAGTTGCGGGGCGACCGTTGATGCGGGCGTGATAGAAGTCGGGGTACTGGGTGGCGGAGTGATTGCCCCAGATGCCCACACTGGATACGGCAGCCACGGGAACGCCTGCCTTTTGAGCCAGCTGTGAACAGGCGCGGTTCTGGTCGAGCATTGTCATGGCGAAGAAGCGATCCGACGGCACGCCCGGAGCGTTCTTCATGGCAATCAGGCAGTTGGTGTTACAGGGATTACCCACAACAACGACACGCACATCAGGATTCGCTGCTGCTGCAATCGCTCGACCCGTGTTCGTAAAGATCGGACCGTTGATGCGAATCAAATCGCCGCGTTCCATGCCGGCTTTGCGAGGAATGCTGCCGACGCAGAGCACCCAGTTGCAGTCCCGGAAACCGTCTTCCAGATGATCACTGTCCGCCTTGACCACTCCGGCAAGCGTGGGGAAAGCACAGTCGTCAAGTTCCATGTGCACGCCGTCGAGTGCCTTGAGCACCGGAGGCACTTCGACCAGATGCAGAATCACCGGCTGATTCGGCCCGAAGACCTCGCCCGATGCGATCCGAAAAAGCGTGGCATAACCGATTTGACCGGCAGCCCCGGTCACAGCAACACGAATGGGCGACACCATAGAACGGATTCACCTTTCTGAAGACAGTTCTCTGCTGCGGCGATGGTCCCGCCGCTGTCCCCGGCAGTCTAAATTCAGACACCCGGGAAATCCAAAACAGGTGTTCACCGGGACCGGAAATGCTGGGGTTGGGAATCGCTGGATCAGGCCCCCTCAGGAACATCCGTCCCCCGTCGGAATCCGACCAGCCCCCGAATCGACCGGCGTTTTCGGAACACCAGACCACACGTCCCGAGCGTCAGAAACGCAGTGATCGACGGCTCCGGTACGGGAACGCTGAGAGATCCTCCGGTGGTTTCATAGGCCCATTCAGAGATTGTCAGGCCGGGAACAACGGGGTCGCCATCAACGTCCGTGCCGGGAATCACCGTGACCTTTGCCCAGCCGTACAACGTGGATCCGGAACGCTCAAAGCTGAAGCCGATGATGCCGGGTGAATTTTCGGTGAAGCCGTCGAAGCCAAAGAGGGTTTCGCCCCCAACCGCCAACATTTCGATCTCCCGGGTCCAAGCAAGGTCGCCAGGGAGCGGAGTGCCGATCTCAAAACCAATCGGCAGATTGACCAATTTCTGGTCTCGGGTGATCAATGCGTGCGGAGACAGTGGGTCATTATCCGGGTCCTCACGGAGGTTCACACTTCGAGTACCAAAGCCAAAATCAACGTAACTGATCACGAACTCGATCGAGCCATTTCCGTCTTCGCTTTCGTCGACGTTCCAATTGAGCACTGCCGTATTTCCGGCCGGTATGCTGATCGGGGTGGTCACGTGAATCACATCCGCCGCAGCGAAGCGTGAAGCAAGGACGAACAGCACCGTGAACAGACAGCAGCGGAAAGGAATAAAAACAGGGTTCTTCATGGCAATGTCATCAGGTGGGAGGACGATCGGGCAGGCGAAGAGGTGCGAATCAGCCGTTGAACACCGTTGGAGCGGGCGTCTGGAAGCGGGAATGCGGTTGCACGCTGACTGCGATTGCAGAAAACCTGATGTTGCGTCGGTGATGTGATATTCAGTCTGAGGAGTCAGAGGGCACAATTCATGCCGCTGCCCCCGCTTTTTTACTCAGGGCATCAAAACTGAGGATTTTCAACATGCACTGCAATTGTTCCCCGTTGCCGGTCGTCAACGCCTGCTCTGAAAAATCAGCATACGAGTCATAATCGCAACGGGACTGGCAGGTGTGGCTTCAAAGAACGAAACGTGAGTGTTCAGCAAAGTGATCAGTGACGTCACAAAATCTGAACAGTCACCCTCGACGTCCCCCCACGATTTTTTCCGCCCGCGCCCCGGCAGTATTTCCTGCCGCCCGCAATTTACGTACACTGCAGAACGCAAACGACAACGTCGGACGGCAATCAGGAAAATCAGGGATCAGCAATGACGGATTTCGAGCAACGCCTGCAGAAGGCAATTCAACGCGGTCAGCAGGTCAGAACAGCCACCGGAGCCGCCGCGGAAGCAGACGCCGCCTCCGAAGAACAACTCCGCGGCCGCCACGCACACCTGCGAAACGAACTGTCTGAACACATCGAATCCTGTCTCCGCAAACTCTGCGATCATTTCCCCGGTTTCGATTTCCAGACTGTGATCAACGAAAAAGGCTGGGGTGCTCGCATCAGTCGGGATGACATTCGCCTCGGACGCGGCACCGCACGCAACGAATACAGCCGCCTGGAAATTCTCGTCCGACCTTTTTCCGATGCCCACATCCTCGAAGTCTCCACCAAAGGCACCATCCGCAACCGCGAATCACTCAATCGCGGCAACTTTCGCTACCTCCACGAAGCCACCCTCGAAGATCTCCGGCAAATGATCGACGGCATCACTCTTGAATTTGCCGAACAATACTCCGCACACTCCTGACCAAAGGATCCTCCCATGCCAGCCAGCCACACCACCCGCCGCACCGTCCTCCGCGGAGCCGGCGTCTCCATGGCCCTCCCGTGGCTCGAATCCGTCCGCATCTTCGGACAGGACTCCTCCGGCAAATCCGCCACACACGCCCCCCTCCGCTTCGCCGTCCTCTTCTCCGGCAATGGGTTCCACAAAGATCACTGGTGGGCGCGCGGCACCGGCCCCCAAATGGAGCTGGGCCAGGTCCTCGAACCACTCCTGCCCCACCGCGAAAAACTCCTCTTCATCCACGGCCTCTACAACGCCGAAGCACTCAAAGGTAACATTCACAGCTCACAAACCGGAAATCTCCTCAGCGGAGCACCGCTCGAACCCGGTGGCGGAATCCGCTCCGGCACCAGCATCGACCAGCTCATCGCTCAGCATCACGCAGGTCAGGTCAAAGTCCCCAGCCTCGTGCTCGGCTGCGAAAAAGCCAACCCATCCGTCCACAAAAACTACTCCATGCTCTACAGCAGCCATATCTCCTGGAGCTCCCCGACCACGCCAACCCCTCTGGAAGTCTTCCCCGCCCTCGCCTTCGATCGACTCTTCCGCGACGAAGCCACCCGCGCCGATCGCAGCGTCCTTGATGCTGTCCTCGAAGATGCCGGCTCCCTCCGCCGCTCCATCAGTCGCCGCGATCAGCAAAAACTCGACGAATACCTCAACTCCGTTCGCGAAGTCGAACAACGCATCAGCCGCGCCGGACAACGCGGTGAACTCCAGGGCTGGAAACCCGCCCTCGAAAAACCCGATCGACCCAGACCGGCAGACGGTATCCCCCAGGATGTCGCCGAACACATGCGACTCATGTGCGAAATCCTCGTACTCGCCTTCCAGACCGATACCACCCGCGTCTGCACCCTCAAACTCAACAACGACCACTCCTCACTCCGCTTCCCCAACCTCGGCGTGGATTACATGATCCACCACCTGCTCTCACACCAGGAATCCCCTGACTGGCTCAAAGTCAACCGCTTCTTCCTCGAACAACTCGCCTGGATCGCCGATCGACTCGATGCCGTTCAGGAAGGCGAACGCTCCGCCCTCGATAACTCCATCATCATGTACTGCAGCAGCATGCTCACCGGCAGCCATGATGCCACCAAACTCCCCGTCGTCCTCCTCGGTGGCGGTGGCGGACAACTCCACACCGGCCGCACCCTCAATTACCTCGATCAACCCAACCGCCGCATGTGCAGCCTCTACCTCTCACTCCTCGACAAATACGGCATCCACCTCGATCATTTCGGCGACTCCAGCGAACGCCTCACCGAAATCTGACCCCCACACTCAATGCCCACCCCACCACTCAAACTCATCATCCTCACCGGGAGCGACACCCGCCACGTCCGCAACGGCTGGGCTACGCTCCAACCCTGGCTCGCTGCACAACCCAACGTCAGCCTCGTCGGCGAATTCAGCCCCGCACAGCCCATCCCCCAGGATCTCGATGCCGATATGGTCGTCGTCCTCGGCGGCGACGGAAGCATCCTCAGAGGCTGCCGACAACTCGGTTCCCGACAACTCCCCATTCTCGGTATCAACCTCGGACGACTCGGCTTCCTCGCAGATCTCAGCCCCCACGAATTCCAGGCCGGACTGCATCTGCTCGCCGACGGACAGTATTCCATCGTCGAACATCTCATGTTCCAGTGCACTCACCATGCCGGCGACGGCACTGTCCATCGCGATCTGGGACTCAACGAAGTCACCATCACCTCAGGTGGCTCCCTCAAAATGCTCGATATCGACCTGCGAATCGACGACGAAGAAGTCACCACCTTCAGCTGCGACGGACTGATCATCAGCACCCCGGTCGGCTCCACCGCCCACAACCTCTCCGCTGGTGGGCCAATTCTTCGCCAGGAACTCCAGGTCTTCGTCATCACACCCATCTGCCCCCACACTCTCACCGTCAGACCCATCGTCGATTCCGCCAGCCGCACCTATCGGCTCCGCGTCAAAGAATCCCAGCCCGGCGTCATGCTCGTCATCGATGGTCAGATCCGCCGACCACTCCTCGCCACCGACTCCATCCTCGTCCAGCGCGCCCAACCCACGCTCAAACTCGTTCGCCTGCCCGGATACAGCTACTACGGTACACTCCACCGAAAACTCGGCTGGCAGGGCCAACTCGATTACCGCGAACGCCGCGGCACCAGCCAGACAGGCGAATCCGGCGACTGACTCGCAAGAACCACTGCTGCTGCCACTGCTTATGCCCCCCACTGCGACTCCGGCCTGTAAGGCCAGTTTCCGCAGCCCCGGGGTGAAATACTCGGACAGCACTCCTTCTGAAGCGGTACGGCGCGAGCCGTCCGGTAACGACAGGAAATTTCAGCATCCATCACCGGACGGCTCGCGCCGTTCCGCTAAAAGTAGGTGGCATTGGGCGGGGGCCGTCCGGTAAGTAAGTCACCGGTCAGTTTACGCCGTTCCGTTAAACGCAGGAGACGCTGGGCAATCTGCCCCGGGTTGGCGTGTCGCGGAAATCAACCATGGCCTGCAGGGCCGGTTTGCCGTCCGCTGCAGCGCCCCACGACGCTCTTTCCAATCTCAGACGACGGCCCTTCAGGCCTGAGTCTTCCCACCTCTCACTTCCCACTTCCCACTTCCCACTTCCCACTTCCCACTTCCCACTTCCCAC
>CAZLOQ010000103.1:0-7184 GCA_964561125.1 uncultured Chitinophaga sp.
TTTTGATGTGATTGAGCTCTTCGGCGGTGGGTTGTTCGGGACGGCCGTCGAGCGTGCGACGTTTGGGGAACAGGGCCCACCAGCGAAGAGCAATTTCGTCGTCCGACCAGGTGGCCGCAACGTCCGGGCGGGTGCGGAGAACCAGGTGCATGTGGTTGGCCATGAGGGCATAGCCGAGCGTTTCGATGGCGAAAATTCCGGCCAGTTCTTCGAGGCGACTGCGGATCCATTCGCGCCGATGGGAATAGTCCTGCCCCGACCTGCGATCCCGCCCGCACAAATGATTGCGGCGCACGCAGCGGCTGATGGTGTGGAACACCTGAACATCGGTTTCGGAAAAGATTTCACGGCGATTCACACGTGGCATACAGGCCCCTTTCAGCAGGAAGAACACAGTCTACCAGCCCCCGGAATAAAGTCAAGGTGCATGGCACCCTTTGGCGGGAAGTTGGCCCTTTGGTGCATGGCACCAGTGGCTTTTGCGGGGTCGGGGGAGTGAGTTTTCGGGGATGACGGCATTCAGTGGCGAGTGGATTGCAGGCGCTGTTCGATCCATTCGACGAACCGGTGGGCGACGGGGACGCGGCAGGTTTGTTCGAGTCCTTTCCAGCCGGGGACGGCATTGACTTCGATGAGCACAGGCTGCAGATTCTCGCGGTGCATCAGATCGACACCGGCGAAGAGGGCGCCAGTGATTTCCGCAGCGCGGCGTGCAAGGTGCAGTTCTTCGGCCGTGGGATCCCAGGGTACTGCGGTACCGTGCTGAGAAAGGTTCGCACGGAAGTCGCCGGGTTTGGGAATTCGCTGTATCGCCCCCAGCAGTTGACCGTCCAGCAGGAGCAGTCGGAGGTCATATCGGGGGCCACTGAGAAACTCCTGCAGGTAGACAACGGCCCCCAGGCGTTCGAGTGTGCGGAAGGCGCGGTGAGCAAGTTCGCGGTCGGTCACATGCAGAATCCCGCGTCCCTCGGCGCCGAAGAGTGGCTTAACGACCACGTTGCAACCCAGTCGTTCCCAGGCAGCCATGGCAGCATCGGCGGATTCACAGACGACGGTATCGGGAACAGGGAGTCCGGCGAGCGCGAGTCGCTGTGTGGTGAGGTATTTATCGACGGCGCATTCCAGCGATTTTGGCGAATTGATCACGGGAACTCCGGTCGCTTCGAGTCCTGCCAGCAGATCCATGCGGGCAACCACCTGTTCCAGCGTCCCCGGGGGCATGGTACGGACGACCACGGCATCCATGGTCCGCAGATCATGACCGCTGCATTCCCATGCAAACCGGCCACTGCGAACGGATGACTGCAGTGATGTGAAGTCCAGCAGCAGAGGCTGGTGCCCGCGCTTTTCCGCGGCATCTGCCAGCAGCCGAGCGTAGGTGCTTGATTTCGCGGCAAAGATTCCCAGACGCATGCGACAACCTTATTCCCTCGGCTTTGTATCGATCTCAGCGTTGCGTCGGAGTCGTTGCAGGCCGGTCACGATGACGCGATCCTGTGGTTCCAGCCCGCTGCGAACCACTCGAAACGCCCCCTGCAATGGCCCAGGTTCGATGTAACGGGCTTCAGCGACGGTCCGGTCATCCTTCTGGACAGCGAGGAACACAAATGGTCGCCCCTGATCGGAGGCGAGGCTTTCTTCGGGGATCAGCAGTCCGGGGGCAGGCTGACCGATGGGGTAGCGCAGCCGCACGAACATTCCGGGTGAAAGCAGGCCGGTGTCGTTGCTGACAGATGCGCGGGCGCGGAGCGTACCGGTGGCAGCATCGATCTGATTGTCAAAAAAGTCAACAACTCCCTCGAGGTTGAATTCGTTGGAATCGGCGAGCGTGATGCGGACCTTGACGGGCTCCTTCAGCGGGGATTGAAGAAGCCCCTGCTGTTCGAGTCTGCGGAGGCGGAGTACTGTGCGTTCATCGAGATCGAAGAGCACATCCAGACGCTCTGTGGGAACGATGACCGCCAGCAGCGTCTGGTCCTGGACAACAAGGTTCCCCGGGTCGACCTGCCGCATGCCGATGATGCCTGACAGCGGTGCCTGAACGGAAGTGAACTGGAGATTGAGCTGAGCGGTCTGGTGAGAAGCGAGTGCCGCGGCGTGGGACGCCTGGGCCTCAGCCAGCTCAAAGCGGACAGCTTCGTATTCCTCTTCAGACATTGCACGTTTTTCGAACAGTGATCGTGCTCGCTGTTCCTGGCTCTCCAGCCGCTTCGCCCGCGCCTCGAACTGCCGCACGGCAGCGGCCGCGCGCTGTTCCTCTGCCTGAAACGGTCGCGAATCGATGCGGAAGAGCGTCTGACCTGACTCCACGCGCCGCCCCTCTGCAAAACTGATCTCCTGCAGGTAGCCGCTGTCTCGCGACCGCAGTTCGATGCGTTCCACCGCTTCGAGCCGCCCCGTGAATTCTTCTTCTTCAATCACCTCACGCAGTTCCGGAAGCACATGGAAGACGCTCAGCGGTTTTGGCGGCACGGCGGGTGGCGGAGCCCTGCGGCAGCCGCTCAGGGATGTCCACAGCAGTGCTGCGGTGATCAGCAACAGCGGACGTGTTGAGCAACGCATGACGGTTTCCGGGAGGAAAGGGGCGGAAGGCGGGAGGTGGAAGGCGGACGGCGGACGGCGAATGGCGGATGGCGGATGGCGGATGGCGGATGGCGAATGGCGAATGGCGAATGGCGAATGGCAACGCGCACCATTGACCACCGACCAATGACCGATGACCGATGACCAATGACCAATGACCAATGACCAATGACCGATGACCACCGACCAATCACTCTGTTTCCCACCGTTGCAGGCTGACGTGGATGCGATCGGCAACGGCGTTGAAGAGTCCGGGATGGAGGCCGAAGGGGGGAGTGACGATCCAGGGGATGGCGGGGTGGTGTGAGGCAGCCTGGCGGACGAGTTCGGGAATATCTTCGGTCCAGTGTCTTCCGGGTGAGAGGAACCAGGGAAAGACGACAATTCGGCGGGCTCCGAGTTCAGCGCAGCGGTCGAAGGCCTGGCGAATGGAGGGTTGTGCGAGTTCCATGTGGGCGGGTTCGACGATGGCATAACCGCTTTGCTGTCGGAAGCGTCTTGCGGCGTCGTGCAGGAGTGCATTGCTTTCGGCGCGACGGGAGCCATGGTCGACGATGAGGATGGCGGTATGGGGATCGTTCACAGGAAAGCTCGCGGCATTCTGGGAGGCTGGATCAGCGTTTTTTTCCTTTTCCCTGATCGCGGTTGCGTTGACTTTCGGCCTGTTTTTGGGCGAGTTCGGCTTTGCGCTGCATTTCTTCGGCGGCGGCCATCAGGCGCTGGAAGAAGCCTTTAGGTGGATTTCCGGAGTTGGACTGAGAGGATGACGTGGTTTGGGTGGTCCGGGTTTTGGATCGATTTGTCGTCGGCACAGTGGCGGTGGCGGTGGCGGGTTCTTCCGGGAGGACGGAGGCGAGAGAGGTGGAGCCGGCGGGTGTGGCGGTGGTTGTGCCGAGCAATTTGCGTTCGGAGATGCTCCAGAGGCTGGAGGCGATGAAATACAGGCTGAGTCCGGCGGGTTGATGCCAGAAGAGGATGCCCATGATGCCCGTCATGAAATTCATCATGCGGTATTGCATGGCCTGTTGCTCATCCTGGGCGGGGGGCATGAAGAGTTTTTGCTGGACGAGGAACAGGGAGACGGTGCAGAGCGGGAGGAGGTTGAAGTCGTAGCCCATGCCGAAGGGGAGGGCGAAGGGGAGTCTGAAGAGGGCATCGGGGCCGGCGAGGTTATCGATCCAGAGGAACCCTTGTCCGCGGAGGTCGACCGCGGAATTCAGTGCGGTGTAGAGTCCGATGAAGATGGGGAGCTGCAGGAAGAGAGGCAGGCAGCCGGAGAGGGGGTTGATGTTGTGTTTGCGGAAGAGATCCCACTGTTCCCGGGCGAATTTCTGTTGATCGTCGCCGCAGCGTTCCTTGAGGGCCTTGATCTGGGGCTGAAGTTCTTTTTGGCGAGCGGCCATGATGGCCTGTTTGCGGGAGAGTGGGAAGAGGCAGCTGCGGACGAGGACTGTGAGGCCGAGAATGGAGGCCCACCAGGGGAGTCCGATGCTGTGGAACATATCGAGGAGAAAGTGCATCAGGCGGGCGACTGTACCGGTGTATTGTCCGTAGTTGAGCACTTGTCCGGCGGAGAAGGGTGGTGGGTCGAGGAGTTCGCGGCGTTTGGGACCGACGAAGAAGGCATAAGGGTGTGAAACAGTCTGTTCCGGAAGGAGCACGACGGGCTGGCTTTCGAAGCGGAAGCTGAGGTCGGCAGTGCGGGGATCGACATCGCGGCCGGCGAAAGCGTAGTAGATGTTGGTCACTATACGTCCGAGGAAGCCGAGGCTGGTGCTTTCGCGGACGTCGGGTCCGATGAGCATGGGCCAGGTGCGTTGCAGGAGCGGCCCGGTGGCGGTGCTGTCGTCGGCAGGTTGTGTGACCACCGGAGCGAGCATGGCAGAGAAGTACTGGACGTCAACACCTGCATAGCGAGGCTGTTGAACCCATTCGTGATCTTCGCGGAGTTGTCGCGAGAGTTCGGGCAGGGAGGCTTTGCGACCCAGTCGGGTTTCGATGTCGTTGCAGTAACCCTGCAGGGTGGAGACGTAGAGGGTGGTTGGGCCGGTGCTGTCGAATTCCAGATGGATATCGCGATATTTCGACGTGTGCTCGGCGTTTTCGAGGAGCAGGCCGACGGGGCCCTGCAGTTCATAAGTGACCTCGCGGGGCACTTTGGAGAGATTAATAATTTCGAAGTTCAGGTTGATGGTGAACAGTGTCGGGTCGTTTTGCCATGCGGTTGCCAGATCGGAGCCGGTGAGCTGGCTGCGGGGGAGGCTGTAGGTTTTGCGCAGGCGGAGGCTTGAGTCGGGTGAATCAAATTCAAACACGGCGACAGCGTCGGTGTTGGTCGCGGCGGATTTGACGAGTTTCCAGTTGGCGGATTCGAGCGTCTGGCTGGCGGGTTTAAGGAGTTTGTCGATGCTGGCGATGGCGGTGGACAATGTGCGGTCGGCGGTTTGGTTGTTACCGACGACTTTGACGGGTTGAGTTTTGTCGGTGAGGTCACGGAACTGGGGGGGGCTGAGAGAGATGCTTTCGACGCTGGCGCCGGCGGAGTTGAGGACAACTTCGAGTGCAAAGCCGCTGTCGGGCTGCAGGGAACCAAGTGTGGTGGTGGTGGCGGGGTGGTTGGGAATCACCGGTTGGGCGGGGTCAGTGAGTTCCTGGGGGAGTTGACCTGCGACAGCATTTTCGGCGGGATCGGCCGTTGTTTCGGGTGACGCATCCGCAGTGCCCGGTTCGATTTCCGTGATGGCCTCGGAGACGGCGGGGTCCTGGAGTTCTTCGAGTGGCGGCGGGGGCGGGAAGAAAAAGTTCCAGATCCACAGGAAGAGCAGGGCGCTGGCGAGAAACGTGAAAAGACGGCGATTTTCCATGGGAAGGCAGGTTACCTGGCAACGTGGGGCCTTGTTTGTGGAAACCAGTCTTTCCGGCACCGCAGACCTGTCTGGAATCCGCACGCCGGGCACACCACCGGCGCTGCTGGGGCAAGTATAGGCGATTTCGGGGGGCTCAGGTATGCACCGCGATGATGAATACCGGAATCGGCTGAGAATTGGTGGTTGTGGTGATGTCAGAGTTTCTCTGGTTCGCCGAATTCAGACTGTTCGTCGACAAAAACGCCCCGGTGCCGGTCCTTGCGAACTTTCCGGGGGTCAAACAGTCGGCCGCTCATTGCCAGCCAGACGCCGTCTGTCTGCAGCGCCTGGACGGCCCCGATTGCCATTCCCACATTGAAGACAGCATCCGAATTGCGGAAGTTGGCCGGCTGCATCGCTCCGGTCAGTACGATGCGTTTGCCGGGGACCTGCAGGAGCAGCTTTGCGGTTTCGATCATGGTATCGGTGCCGTGAGTGATGACGATGCATTGTTCGGGGGCACGGCGAACAGCATCGACGAGGAGCAGACGGTCGGTATCGGTCATTTCCAGGCTGTCTTTCCGGAGCACCGATTCGATGCGGTAGTCAACCCCCAGCACCAGTTCATCGAGGATGCGTTCGACGCCGGGCGCCCCAACCTGGTACTCGCTGAGGCGGTCAAAATAGACCTTGTCGATCGTGCCACCGGCAGTGATCAGGCAGATACGCATGGGGGAGCAGTCGGCTTGGGGGACAGAAGGAAAGGGAGCGGCCGTGGAATTCTATACCAGCGTCGGTGGATTTCATCGAGTGGACTGCGGTTTTGCACTGGCGGGGCGAGACAATCGCGTCTCGACAATCCGCTCACCAGCCGTCAGACTCAAGCGCGGTGTCTGCCTGTTTGTCAAGTCTGCCAGCTGAGTGACTCCTGTGCCGCTCCATTTGTTATTCCCGCTGTTTTCAAGTGTTGTGTTTGTGATCGGCATGATGTTTGCGCGTCAGGCGATTTCGCGGGGGGCAAGTCCGTGGACCGGCACATTCCTCGCAAATCTATGGCTGGGACTCTCATGGCTGGGCGTGGAACTGTCTCAACCTGGAATGCTCCCGCTGGCCGGCTGGTGGCAGGCGGCGCTGGTGGGCTTGAGTTTCGTTCTGGGGCAGCTCTTTACCTATCTTGCCTTTCGTTATGGAGATGTTTCTGTAGCCACACCCATTTTTGGGGTGAAGGTGATCATCGTCGCCGGGATGCTGTCTTGGCTTGCGGGCGAGCAGATCTCTGCTCGGGTCTGGCTGGGGGCGATCTTTGCGGCGGTTGGTGTCGGAGTGATTCAGGCGGGGGCGCGGAGTGCTGAGTCGGCAGAACTGACAGCGCGGCGGGCGGTGTTCACCATTGTCCCGGCACTGCTTGCGGGCGTCTCGCTGTCGCTCTTCGATGCCGGTCTGCAAATCTGGGGGAAGCGCTGGGGTGCGTCCCTGTTTTTGCCTCCCATGTTCATTTCCACCGGATTGCTGTCGAGCGTGTTTCTGCCGTGGATCGATCGACCGGCGAAGCTGCGGGAACTGGGCGTGCTGCGTTTGCTGGTGACAGGCACGCTGCTCATGGCTGTGCAGGCCATGAGTATGTCCTGGTCGCTCAGTCGCTACGGTGACGCGACGCGAATCAACATTGTCTATGCCCTGCGGGGGCTCTGGGCAGTGCTGCTCGCATGGAGTCTGGCACGATTTTTCGGTGGCGCGGAAGCCGGCCATTCTGTG
>CAZLOQ010000103.1:7194-21098 GCA_964561125.1 uncultured Chitinophaga sp.
TTTCGGTGGCGGAGGAACTGTCTAAACTGTACGAATAATGCTGCTGCGTCTGGCTGGTGCCTGCCTGCTCACGGCGTCTGTCGTGGTGGCCATTGCCTGACCCGGTCCGGACAGGGCATGGAGCAGTTACGGGGGTGAATTTGCGGTGGATATTTCGAGCGATGCCGGGTTTTTGGGGGAATTTGGGGCCATCCGGAGTGTCTCAGTGGCCGTTCTGCGGGCAGTCTCCGATTGACACGGGGGCCATTCCCTGTATTCTACTGGCTTGTGAAAGGTCCGTTTTTTCGTCAGAAAGGTTGTTTGTTCCCATGGGACGTACAGAAAGACAAAGGGAAATTGCTCGCCGTCGCAAACGCAAGACCGGGCTCACAAAGCTGCGGGCAAAATTCGCTGCGACGACCAACGAGGGTCAGAAGGCTGAGATCCTGGCCAAAGCTCGCCGCATGAGCCCCTTCGTCGAACTTGAATAATCTCAGATCGTGGCTTCAGGCTGCGGTTTCAGTTGAGAAAATTTTCAAGGGTGCTTCTGCGGTTGCTGAAGCATCCCTTATTTATTGCGCGGGTCGCCCTTTGTCCTGCCGGTGTTCCGTGCCGATCCAGCAACTGCACTCGGGTGCGTCTGGCATCAGCAGCGTACGCCGATTGGCTTCCATCGATAGCGGACTACTCGCCAAGGAACGCCTTCAAGGCGTCCAGCCCGCGCACCAACTGCTGCATGGACGCAGCGAAGCTGAGCCTGACGTAGCCGGGCGTGCCGAAGGCATCACCGCTGACCAGAGCCACGTGGGCGCGTTCCAGCAGAGCCGTGCAGAAGTCTGTGGCGTTCGATACCGGGGCACCGCCACCAAGAGGCCTGCCGAAGTAGCTGCTGACGTTGAAGAACACGTAGAACGCTCCGCCAGGTTCTGCGAAGCTGATCCCGGGAATCGAACGGAGTCTGCCGGTTACGTAGTCGCGTCTGCGAACGAATTCCTGACACATTTCGGCCACGCAATTCTGGGGGCCGGTGAGTGCAGCGAGAGCGGCGTATTGTGAGACGCTGCAGGGATTGGAGGTCTGCTGGCTTTGCAGCTTGTTGATTGCGGCACTGACGTTGTCGGGGGCGAGAGTCCAGCCGATGCGCCAGCCTGTCATGGCATAGGCTTTACTCACGCCGTTGACGATCACGGTGCGTTTACGGACTTCTTCGCCGAAGGAGGCGAAAGTGCGAAATTCGTGGCCGGGGTAGATCAGTTTGTCGTAGATTTCGTCGGAGAGAACAATGATGTCCTTTTCGACGACGACGTCTGCGAGTGCCTTGAGGGTATTGACGGGGTAGACGCCCCCGGTGGGGTTGCTGGGGCTGTTGAGCATCAGCATACGTGTGCGGGGGGTGATGGCGGAGCGGAGTTGTTCGGCGGACAGGCAGAAACCGTCTTTTTCGTGGGTTTCGACGAGCACCGGGCGGGCACCGACCAGTTCGACGAGGGCTGAGTAGCTGACCCAATAGGGCGTGGGGATGATGACTTCGTCGCCGGGGTCGCAGCAGGCGGTGAGTACATTGTGGAGGCAGTGCTTGGCGCCGTTGGAAACCGTGACCTCGGAGGGTTTGTAGCTGACTCCGTGGTCGCGGTGGAAGGCGTCGCAGATGGCCTGACGGAGTTCCTGAATGCCGACGGCGGCGGTGTAGCGGGTGTGTCCGGCATCCATGGCAGCCCGGGCCGCTTCGCGAATGTGCTGCGGGGTGATAAAGTCCGGCTCGCCCACGGTGAATTCCATCACATCAATCCCCTTCGCGCGCAGTTCCCGAGCTTTAGCGGCGGCGGCGAGGGTTTCGGATGGCTTGAGCTGATTGACGAGCGATGACGTGTGCATGGGAGAAGTGGCTGAGCCGTGTAAAGGATGGAAAGGGCAGGGATGGGAGAGGGTGAGACCACGGGAAGTTCCACGGTTTCTGCTGCGGATTTTACTTGGGGAATCAATGAAATTCGGAGCGGATCAGCTCTTGTGCGGCCAGATTCCCGACGAATGGAAGGAATCAGCGAGGAGGGTCCGGGGGAGCTGAATCCGTCGAGGTGGCCGCGGATGTACCTTCGGTGAGCTGCGGGAGCTCAGCCACGTGCGGGGGTTGGTTTTCGTCCGGGAACAGGATATTCTGACGTCCAGCGATCCTCCGTTTCTCTCTGGCACATTCATGACCCTGATTAATTCTTCACTTTTGCTGGGACTTTTCCTGTCGGCCATCCCCGTATTGCTCCATCTGATCATGCGGGCGAAGCCGAAGATCATTGAGTTCCCGGCCCTGCGTCTGCTCCAGGTGCGGCGTCCTGCGAATGCGCGGCGGATGCGTGTGCGTCAACTGCTGTTGCTGGCTCTGCGGATGCTCGTCATCGCCGCTCTGGTACTCGCCTTCGCCCGTCCGTCACTGCCAGCGGCAAATTATTCGCTGCGGTGGTGGGAGTGGTCTGGTTTGGGTTGTTCGGCGTTCGGGGCATTCGCCGCCTGGCGCTGGCTCCAGCGACGCAGCGGGGTTGCAGCCGGTTCGGTGCAGGCACAGCGTGACAGGGGTTTGCAGCGGGTGTATTGTCTGCTGGGGGGCCTGGCTGCCGCCATGCTGCTCACCGGACTTCCCTGGGCCGTGCGTGTACGAGCAGAACTGCTGTCGCCCGGAGCAGAAGGGGCGGAGGACGTTCCGGTGGCGGCCGTCTTTGTGTTCGACAACAGTTTCAGCATGAGTTACCTGCACGAGAACATGACTCGGCTGGAACAGGCGCGGGACCTCGCCCGACAGCAGCTGGAGCGGTTCCCCGGACGCAGTGTCGCCGCGGTAGCGACGCTGGATTCTGCGGAAGAGTTTGTGTTTCAGGCGGACCTGTCCGGGGCTTCTGCAAAGCTGGAAAGCATCACCCCTGCGGCACTCCCGCGGAAGCTCAACCCCCAGCTGCGGGCCGCGGTGCGCGCTCACGTGGAACACCGCAGCATGGTGCAGGAGGAGGCGGGTACGGGACCGACGGGTGATTTGTATTCGCGTGAGATCTATGTGTTCTCCGATTTCACATCGGCTGCATTGCAGCTGCCGGACGAGAGTGGACTTGCGGATCTGCTGAAACAGCACGAGTGGCTCCACGTGTATCTGGTGGATCTGGCAGTTCCCAACGCCCTGAATGCGGGCATCGCCGAACTCAGTCTCGCCGACGACTCCATCACTCCCGGCCTGAAGCTGGACCTGTCGCTCACCATCCGTTCACAGGGAGCGGTCCCGGCCACGACGATCATCGAGACCAGCCTGATCAATGCGGCGGGCCGGGAGACTCGAACGGGCGCGGCTGCCGTGGTGAAGCTGGAGGGAGGCGACGCAAAAGTGCTCACAAGCATCGACGTGCCTGCAGGCCTTGAACAGCTCCAGGGCATAGTGCGAATCAATTCAGAGGACCCGCTGGCGGCCGACAACGTCCGCTGGTTTTCCTGCGGGATCCTTCCAACGCCCAAAGTGCTGCTGATTTCTGATCGGCTGGAAGAAACCCTGTACATCAAGAACGCACTCCAGCCTGAAGAACGTGAGCGGGCAGGGATTCGCACATGTGACTGCCGACGGATCACCACAGCGGAGGCAGGTGAGCAGACATTCGGAGATTTTGACGCCGTGATTGTCTGCGGTCTGCAGCGGCCGGACGAACCTCTCTGGACCGCGCTGGGCAAGTACGTCACATCCGGCGGAAGTGTTCTGGCAGTGGCAGGTTCCGGCCGTATCCAGGCACTCGCCTGGAACAGCCCGGCTGCCACTCGACTGCTCCCGGCCGCCCCGATTACCCCGGTGAAGTTTCTCGACAGCATCTCCAGTCTGCAGGTCGCGGATTCCGGGCACCCGGTGACACGAGCCTTTGCTGCGGACGAAACACTCCGCGTGGGGCTGGGCACCGCGGCATTCGAGCGGTGCTGGGCCGTGGAGCCGGCGGACGGCAGTTCGCTGCTCCTGTCCTTCTCCGATCCCAACCGTCGCCCCGCACTGCTGGAACGGCGCGTCGGCCAGGGTCGCTGCCTGATGTTTACATCGGCCATGGACAATCTGACAGACGGCGGCAGCAAATGGAACAACTTTGCTGCCGAATGGAGTTTTGTGGCACTGCTTGAAAAACTGATGCTGCATATGGCCGGGGGCGGCGAATTCAGACGCAACTTCGTGGCCGGGGAACTGATCGAACTGCCGCTGCCGTCCGACCAGCGTTTTCAGCAGTATCTGCTGCAGCGCCCCGGACTCGCACAGACTCGCGGTGCAGTGGAACCCGCTCAGAAAAGTCTGCTCATCGCGGATGCGCGCGACATCGGCCATTACTCCGTCCGCCCCTTCGAATCCGCCGCCGACTTCTCTGCTGCCTTCTCCGTGAATCTGCCGGGCTCTGAAACGGACCTCACCCGAATTCCCCCGGAACAGCTGCAGGCGGTGTTCGATTCAGATCGTGCGTCACTCATTCGCAGTCCGGAAGAACTCCAGCAGGTGGTCCGTACCGGGCGGCTGGGTATCGAAGTCATCCCCGTCCTGCTGGGACTCCTGTTAATCCTGCTTTCAGCCGAGCATCTCATGGCCAATCACTTCTATGATGAACCACCGAGGGAAGGCAGTGAGAAGTGAGAAGTTTGAAGTTTGAAGTTTGAAGTCAAGATGGGAGCGTGCCTGATATGGGGCGGGATCTGTTGAGGACAGCTGACGGGATATCGATTCACGTGGCTGATCTGCGTGAGGGGCCGCGTGAGCGGTTGCTGATGCTGCATGGGGTTGGCCGGGCGGGCCGGACATTTTCCTCGCTGGCATGTTTGCTGCCGTCGCGTTTTCATGTGCGGGCGGTGGACTTTCGGGGCCATGGCAGTTCGGATCATGCCGACGGCGCATACCGTATCTGTGATTATCTGCAGGACGCCCTGGCTGCGATTGACGCGGAGCCGGGGTCAGTGGTGCTTTACGGCCATTCTCTTGGGGCTCTGGTAGCGACGGCCGCTGCGGCTGCGCGGCCGGCGCGGGTCACGGCGGTGGTGCTTGAGGACCCGCCATCTCCGGAATTCTGGCGGACCCTTGCAGACACGATGTATCAGCCGACCTTTGCGGCGATGCAGCGGTGGGCGGGTCGCCGTGACCTTTCGGTGCGTGAATTGGCGGCAAATTTCGGGAACGAGGTTGTGAAGAGCTGGCCGGACGGACGAGTGATGCGGATCAGTGACGTGCGGGATCCTGTGTCACTCAGATTTTCCGCCTCCTGTCTTCGCGATCTGGATCCGCAGGTGATGACGCGGATTCTGGAGGGGCGGTGGCATGAGGGCTACGACCAGCAGGCCAGTTTCGCGGCGGTGCCGTGTCCGGCGCTGCTGCTGCGGGGTGATGTGGCGCGGGGCGGGATGCTGTCGCTGGAGGACGCGGAGCAGCTTCAGGGGCAGATGTCTGACTGTCTGCGAATTGATTTCCCGACGGCCGGTCACCTGCTGCACTGGCAGGTTCGCAGCGAGGTCGCAGGATACGTCGGCACCTTCCTGGAGTCACTTTGATGAGCAGCATTCTGCGGCATCCTCTCGCCGATGAATGGGATCTTGATCCGCACTGCATTTATCTGAACCACGGTTCGTTCGGTCCTTCACCGCGCGTGGTGCGGGAGTCGCGGGAGCGGTGGAGTGGCAGGCTTGAGCGGCAGCCGATGCGGTTTTTCTGTCGCGACATGGAAGAGCAGCTGGACGAGACCTGCGGGGTACTGGCGAAGTTTCTGCACACCGATTCGCGCCGGCTGGTGCTCGTCGACAACGCCACGGTGGCCATGAATGCGGTGGCCGCCAGTATCAGCCTGGCGTCTGGTGATGAGGTGTTGCTGACGAATCACGAATACGGGGCCGTGAAGAACATCTGGCAGTCGCGCTGTCGGGCGACGGGGGCAAAACTCACAACAGCCACTCTGCCATTTCCCCCGTCAGCCACGAATGTCGCTGCCGCGGTGGAATCAGCTGTCACCCCGGCCACACGGTTGATTGTCATCAGCCACGTGACGTCTGCCACGGCGTGTGTGCTGCCGGTTCAGGACGTCTGCCGGATGGCTCAGCGTCGCCGAATTCCTGTGTGCATCGACGGTCCGCATGCGCCAGCACTGCTGGATGTCAGGCTGGATGAGATGGGCTGTGATTTTTACTGTGGGAGCGGACACAAGTGGCTCTGCGGACCGTTCGGCAGCGGATTTCTGTGGGTGCATCCGCGTCAGCAGTCGAGGCTGGAGACACCAATCGTGAGCTGGGGCGGGAGCATTGCGGGGAAGGCGGCTTCGTGGAAGGACGGTTTACAGTGGCTGGGAACCCGCGATCCGGCTCCGCTGCTGGCGCTTGCAGATGCCGTGCGGTTCTTCAGTTCGGATGTGCTGGCTGAGTATCGTCGGCATGCGCACACACTGACAGCGAACGCTCGTCGAGCCCTGCTGGAACTCCCGGGCGTCACGGCGTTCTGCACGCCGGGCGAGTCGGACTTTGTGAGTATGGCGGCAGTGGAGCTGCCGCAGACTCCATGCTGGCAGCCGGGCTATCACGGGCACCCGGACGCGCTGCAGACCGAGCTGCGGGACAGACACGGCATTGAAGTGCTTACCGGCTGCTGGCAGGGACACCGATTCCTGCGTTTTTCAGCGCACCTGTATACCACCTCGGAGCAGATGGAACGATTTGTGATGGCGGTGCGTACGCGGCTGGAGTCTGAACAGATGTGACTCCCGGACGCCGAAGCGTTCCGGCGGATCAGATTGACAGTCTTTAAGAACCGCAGCTTTGCCGAATCCGTCCGGACAGACTAAACTTGCGTTGCCTTTTAAAGTTTCTCCTCCTGAACGGTCGCCTTCATGTCCGCTCTGTCTCCTGTTTTTCAGCTTGGTCCCGGGTTAACACTCTACCCCGTGGTGCATGGCAGCGGTGACAGCGCGGTGGAAGTTCGCCGTTTGATGCTCAACCACCGTTTCGATTGCCTGGCGGTCCCCCTTCCGCCGTCTTTTCAATCCGAAGTGGAATCTGCACTCGAAGACCTGCCGCGGATTTCGGTGGTGCTGCAGCGTGAACAGCATTCATCATTTCTTCCGCACAGCGATTACCAGGGCGAGGGCACGGCATCCGAGTCGGAGTTCGGCGAAGATGATGATGATGACGACGATGATGACGACGAGCTCCAGCCGATTTCCTACGTTCCCATTGACCCATGTCAGCCGGTGATTGCGGGGTTGCGGATCGCACAACAGGAGCGAATTCCGCGGGCATTCATCGACATTGAAACGGACGACTATCTGCCAGGTTCCACGGTGCTCCCGGACCCTTATGCGCTCAAGCGGGTCACGGCGGAGCAGTTTGCGGCGGCAATTCTGCCGGCGTTGCCAAGGCCCCGGGAGCCGCGTCATCTTGAGCGTCTGCAGTGGATGGGAGCGCGTCTGCGACAGCTGGTTCAGCGATATCCGAAAGTGCTCTGCCTGTGCAGCCTGCACGACTGGCCCTGGCTGCGTGAAGCGTTTCTTTCCAGCACTGCGCTGCCGCAGCCAGCGGACGTGCAGCCTGAGCCCGCAGAACGACTCGCGGTGGCAGAAAACACGCTGATGTTTGTGCTCGGCGAACTCCCGTGGATCACGGGTCTGTACGAACAGGCGCGGGTGATGCTGGATGACGACGAGAATCTCTCGGTTGACGGCATCAAAGCGCTGCTCCTGCAGTCCCGGGAAAGCTATGTCGATGAATTCGGCACGCGTGCCCGGCGAATCACCCCTGCACTGCTGGCCCGCTGTCTCAAGTACGCCCGCAATCTGTCGCTCATCGAGCGGCGTTTTACCCCGGACCTCTACTCACTCGTCGTCGCCGCTCAGCAGACAGCCGGTGACCAGTACGCGATTCACGTGACGGAAACCGCGCGGACGTATCCCTGGGTTGGACGCTCTGACGCACCGCGGATTCGCTTCGGGATCAATCTGGCTCAGCTTCCGGATGGCACCGGCGTGTTCCCCAAGAGTCGACTCCCGGGAACCCCGGTTGTCTGGAGGACGTGGCGGTTATCCAGCCGGCCTGACGCGCGGCGAAAGGTCACGTGGCAACGCTCGTGGAATCCATTCGGCCAATGCAGCTGGCCGCCGGAGGACGTGGCGATCGAGCGATTTCGGACGCATGTCAAGGACGTCGCCCTCGATCTGCTCGGGACCGATCTGGCCCGCACCGAGAAGTTCTCATCCAGCCTCAAGGACGGTCTGGACATGCGTGAAACCCTGAGAAACTGGCACACAGGCAGCCTCTATGTGCGCGAATACCCGCCGGCCCGGGGGCAGCTGGACTGCGTTGTCATGCTGTTTGACAGTCCTGCCGATCCGCGACTGTACCCGTGGAGGGTCACCTGGCACGCAGAAGCCCACGACGAATCCACTCTGGCCCTGTTTGCCACCAACTTTATGGCGGACGTTGTTGGTCCGGGCATAGCCGTTTCGCGGTACGGGGGGGCTATGTTTCTGTTTCCGCCGCGGCCGATTCCAGAGATCTGGAGGGACCCGCGTTTCGACTTTACCGACACGCTCGAAGAGCGTCTGCTGGCCGCCGCACTGTTTCATTCCCGGGAGAAACACATCGCGCTGCTCAGCAGTGCTCCGCCAGGAGCAGGCTGGAGGCGTCTGGCGGCCAAATTTCGGCGAAAGATCATTCACGTGCCGTTGTCGCGGTTCAGTTCAGAAACGATTGAACGGCTGAGGATTGTGCATGTGCTGAACGGACACGAAGTCCGCTCCTGGGCCGACAAATTCATCCGCCGACCCTGAAAAATCCATCCGGCAGCCGGTGATCATGAACTTTCCCTCGCTGCGGCTGGATTCTGCACAAATTTCCGTTTAGATTTCCTCCCCATCGGCGAATCAACTACTCGAATTTCGTCGGCTTTGGGTTTTTTCCAGGGGAACCAAGATGAGCGAACCCGGTCCAGCAGCACCTGAAACAGGCACAGCGGAAACCCTCACAGGAGTCCCCGTCGCTCAGCCGGTCCCGGAACCCACCCGACCGCAGCCGCCCAACAGCGTCTACCTCGTTTCCTACCCGAAAATCGTGTTCCTCTATCCCACGGTCATCGTGTCCTTCCTGTGTGCTCTGTTTCTCTGGATCCGTGGTGGCATTCCGCTGGACGCCATCGCCCCTGACACTCCCGCTGCTGCCTCAACCGCCACCGAAGATGCGTCTGCAGACGCCGTGCCTCGCGCCCCGGACGCGTCGCCTGCGGTCGGCCACACCTACCAGTTCTGGTGCGCCCGTATTTTCCTCGCAGTGCTCGGGATGAACCTCGTGGTGATCTCTTTCGAATTTCCGCGCACCACGTCACTCACATGGTTCTTCGCCATCTCCACGCTCTGCCTTGCCAGCTGGTTTCTCTTCTCCCTCTACGACAATCTGGCTCCCGCCCTGCTTCAGGGGGTCCTCGCGATCAAGCCTCTGGCCAACGGTTCCTTCTACATGATCTTTACGACCATCATGCTGCTGCTCTTCGTGGCTGTGCTCGTCAGCCGCCGCGTGGACTATTGGGAAGTCCGTGGCAACGAACTCCTGCATCACCACGGCTTCCTGAGTAATCTCGAGCGTTTCAATGCCCCTAATCTGCGAATTGACAAGGAAATCACGGATCTGTTCGAGTACCTGCTGCTGCGTTCCGGGCGGCTTGTGATCCACTGCAGCAACGAACGCCGCGCCATCGTTCTGGAAAATGTCCTTGGCATCGACAAAAAAGAACGCCAGATTACTCAAATGCTGGGTGCCCTGCAGGTGCGTGTGCGAACAGACAAGGAAGAATAACCAGTCAGGCGGCTGGCTGCCTCCGGGATGGGCCGGTTGTCATTGACGACCATCTCGTCAGTGACCTCGAGGTCGGTGACCATCATGTCAGACCCCATCTACTTCGATAATAACGCCACCACGCCGATGGACTCGCGCGTGCTTGATGTCATGCATTCCGCATGGTGCGGGGCGTTCGCCAACCCGGGCAGTCAGCACAGTTTTGGCCGTGCCGCGCGAGCCTTGCTGGAGGACAGCCGTGAACAAATCGCCGAGATTCTGGATGCTGACCCGACAGAGGTGATTTTCACAAGTGGCGGCACAGAATCGCTCAACACGGCCATTCGCGGTTTCAGCCTTGGCCGAAAAGGTCTTCTGGGGCTCACGGCGGGCGAACATCCGGCGGCGCGGGAAGCCTGCCTGCATGCAGCTTCGCACGGCCTGCAGCTCGCCACACTCCCGGTGACCTCTGACGGACTCCTCGATCCCGCGTCTCTGCCCGGGCTGCCGTGGTCTGAGCTGCGGCTGTGTGCGGTGATCCTGGCGCACAATGAAACGGGTGTGATTCAGGACGTGTCTGCGCTGGCCGAGCTCTGTCGAACCCACGGCATACCGCTCCTGCTGGACGCTGTTCAGGCGGTGGGAAAGCTGGATTTTTCCTTCCGTCAAAGTGGTGCGGCGGCCGTGGCTTTTGGAGCGCACAAGTTTCACGGTCCGCGAGGCATCGGCGGACTGCTGCTCAAACGAGGCCTGCGGATTCCGGGCCTGTTGGTGGGGGGCCATCAGGAGTCTGGTCGGCGGGCTGGCACAGAGCCAGTGCCCCTGGTGGCGGGCATGGCGGCGGCCCTGAAGTTCTGGCATGCGGAGCGTCATCAGCGAACTCAGCGGATGGCAGCCGTGCGTGACCGGCTGGCTGCGGGGCTTGCGGAACTTTGTTCCCCCATCGTCATTCACGGAATTTCCGCACCGCGTCTGCCGAATACACTGAACGTTGCATTTCCCGGGATTTCGGGTGAGGCTTTGCTGGTGAACCTGCATCTGGCCGGAGTTGCCTGTTCGCTGGGCAGCACCTGCGCCAGCGGTTCTGTGGAGCCGGCTCCGGCGTTGCTGGCCATGGGCATTCCTGAAGACCTGTGCCTGTCCTCAGTGCGTTTTTCCGTGAGTTACCTGAATACCGAGCAGGAAGTGGATCACGCGCTGCCGCGTATTGCGGCGGCTGTTTCTCGTCTGCGTGGTGAGGAGGTGCGACGATGATCCGGAACATGCATTTCAGTCGGCGTGGATTCATGCTGCTGCTACTGCTGCTGGGTCTGCCACAGTTTGTGTGTGCCCGTGTGTCCAGCGCTCAGGAAGTGCGTGCGGGGCTCGACGACGTTGCCCTGCGGGACGCGGTGAAACGTGCGCTCGACAACGGCTGTGCGTTTCTTCGGGGATCTCAGCGGGCAGACGGCTCGTGGCGGGGCGAGGGGCGTCTGGGCGAATTTCCTGCGGGTGCCACCGCTCTTGCCGTGCTGGCCCAGATCAACTGCGACGTGCCGCTGGACTCCCCTGAGCTGCAGCAGGGACTGGCCTGGCTGCGAAAGCTCACAGTGGACGACATCGGCCGTCCGGCACAGCTTTACGAAACATCGCTCGTGGTGATGGCGCTTTGTGCTGCTGACCAGCCGGAGATCGACCTGCCCCGCATTCAGCGATTCGCGCAGCTCATCGAACAAAGCCAGATTCAGCAGGGTGACGGAAGCGGCCTGTGGAGCTACCAGATTGGCGAGGGTGGGCGCGGGGGCGGCGATGCCAGTAACGGTCAATATGCAATTCTTGCCCTGCGTGACGCAGCGGCTCTGGGAGCCCGCGTCTCAAAGGTCACGTGGGAACGCGCACATGACTACTGGAAGAAGAACCAGTCACCGAATGGCGGCTGGGGTTACAATCCCGGCGAGCGGGGAGCCCGGGGAAGTATGACCGTGGCAGGGCTGTCGACCATCGCCATCACCACACGAATGCTCCAGGACGATGCCGACGTGGATGCTCAGGGCCGCCCGGACTGCTGCAGCCAGGCAGCACCGAACGTGTCCCTCGAAAACGGTCGTCGCTGGATGGCCGATAACTTCTCTGTTCGCAGCAACCCGGGTCATGGCGAGTGGTACTATTATTATCTGTATGGTCTGGAACGAGCGGGGCGACTCAGCGGCGTGCGGTTCTTCGGCCGCTACGACTGGTATCGTCTGGGCGCCCGTCAGCTGATCGACCAGCAGCTTCCCGGCGGCAACTGGCTCTCTTCATCAGGCACCGAGCGCGATTCCATTCTCAACACATCGATGGCGCTGATGTTTCTTTCCCGTGGCCTGTCGCGTGTGGTGATCAATAAGCTGGATTTCAATTCCCCCAACGGCGAATCCCGTGAATTCGGCGAATGGAATCGTCACCCGTGGGATCTACCGGCTCTTGTAGAACTCATCGATTCGCTCCCCAAATGGCCTCCGCGGCTGACCAGTCAGGTGGTGACGCTCAGCCGCCTGCAGCCCGAATCTGCCGTTGAAGAGCTCAATCAGGCGCCGGTGCTGTTTCTTTCCGGCCGGGATGCTCCGCAGCTGACGGACCAGCATATCAGCTGGCTGCGGGACTACGTCGACAATGGCGGCTTCATTTTCGCCTCGGCCTGCTGCGACGGTCAGGGCTTTGATCAGGGCTTTCG
The DNA here is from genome assembly GCA_964561125.1 of uncultured Chitinophaga sp. Lineage (GTDB taxonomy): Bacteria > Planctomycetota > Planctomycetia > Planctomycetales > Planctomycetaceae > SXXK01. Next base: position 19,655 of record CAZLOQ010000103.1, read on the forward strand.
TGACATCGTGCGACGCATGTTTCCGGAAGGCGACGCATCGCTGCAGAAACTGCGGCCGGATCATCCGATCTTCCGCAGTGAATATCTGCTGAACGCGGATGGTGTTGATCTGTGGGGCGTCGACTTCGGCTGCCGCACTTCGATTGTGTATTCCCCGGAGGACCTGGGCTGTTACTGGCAGAAGTGGATGCGTCACGCGCCGCCGGAACGCAACGCTGATCTCTCCCAGCGCGTGCTCAGAGCCACCCGAATCGGGGTCAACGTCATCGCTTATGCCACCGGCCGTGAACCCCCCGAAAAGCTCAGTGAGGCCACGGCACGCTCGGCTGATGGACAGCAGCGGATTGAACGAGGACTTCTGCAGATCGCCCGGCTGCGGCACAACGGCGGCTGGGACACAGCCCCCCGAGCCGTCCGCAACCTGCTCAAAGCACTCAACGAAACCGTGGGACTCACCGCCTCCACCGAAGTCCAGGCCATCCCCGCAACCCTCGAAGAGCTCACCCGCTTCCCCCTGATCTGCATGCACGGTCGCTATCGATTTCAGCTGCCTCCGCAGCAGATCGAGGCCATTCGCGAATACCTGAGTCGCGGAGGTGTGCTGTTCGCCGATGCCTGCTGCGGAGCGACGCAGTTCGACCGCAGTTTCCGTGACCTGATGCGGCAGCTCTATCCCGATCAGGAACTCAAACAGATTCCGGCCGACCATGATCTGTATTCTGAGCGGGTCGGGCACCAGATCCGCGAAGCTACACGTCGGCGTCTTGTGAGCGTTGAACGCAACGCAACGCTTCAGCTGCAGACCGAGAAAGGCCCGCCACTCCTTGAAGCAATCGAAATTGAAGGTCGCTGCGTTGTGATCTACAGCCGTCATGACATCAGCTGTGCCCTGGAGCACCAGGCGGCCCTCTCCTGTGATGGTTATGTCGAGGAAGATGCCGCTAAACTGGCAGTAAATATTGTCCTCTACGCCATGCTGCAGAACATCAGCTGGCAAGGCGCTGTGAATGCCGCAGAGACTCAGCCCTGACCAGGCTGAAGTCTGCCTCGAGCTGTCAGTGCCAGTCACACCTGAGCGCACCTCTCCCGCAGCAGGAATGCAGTTTGGGAATTTGTCGACTCCAGTGGTGCTGCCATGACGCAGGTTCCCGACGGCGTAAGTAATTTACGGGCGTTCCGGAGCAGAGTTGCAGCTCTGCCCAGAAACTTGACCTTTCGGCAATGCACCCCCATGGGCTCTCGACAGAATAACGACCACCCCCGCAAGTGGCTTGGTGCAAACGAAAACAACGACGACAGCAATTGCACCGGTCGCATCAATTCTGCCGACCCACCGTTCGGCCCCGGAGGCATGCAGGGACAGTCCCTCAGGAACGATTGCAGCGGCCGAAGCGGTGCATACGAAAACAACGACGACAGCAATTGCACCGGTCGCACCAATTCT
>CAZLOQ010000104.1:0-21028 GCA_964561125.1 uncultured Chitinophaga sp.
GGAGCCCTGCAGAGAATGGCATACGGGTACAGAGACAAGGAGTACTTCGTCTTAAAACTCTGCGCTCTGCACCTCGCGAAATTCTCACTCATCGGTTAATCACCGGAGAAACACTGCGCACTTCATTTTGCGCAGAGCCACCTTTTTTCACTTTTTAACTGGACAGCGCCAGGTTCGAAGTTCCGTTCACTTCGGACCGCCAACTGCCCACTTCCTCCCCCTGCGATTTCGGCCTGTAAGGCCAGTTCCACCAGCCCGGGGTGCAACCCCGGGTCCGCCCCCCAACGAAGATGCACGCCCTGTAAGGGCAGTTCTCAGATACGGCCCCGGCAACGCCCCTCCAACGCCCACGCAGAGGAGGGATGGGTTTTGAAACACAGAGGCACAGAGGAACACAGAGGCGTGGAGCGAGCGCAACGCAATCCTGCCAGGTTCCGTCCAAAGCCCTCGGGGTTCACTCCGGAAAGCGCGAGCCCCGCCAAATCACCCGCCCCGCAAAGGTAACCGTTCACAGCCGCTTGCCGGAGCGTGAAACAAACGTGGGCTGGTGAATCAGGCTCGCAGGCTGGCCAGCGAACCCTGGCTTCGGACGGGACGAGCCCGTCCGGGAGCCCGGCAGCCGTCGTGCCCTTTCAGGATTTTTCGTCCTCGCGTCTTTGCGTGAGTTTGTCTGGTCTGCCGTCGTCCGGCTGTGAACGGTTGCCCGCAAAGCCCGCTGCCGCGCACCCGACTCACACCGAACACGCAGCGTTCGGCTGAGAACTGCCCTTACAGGGCGAAGCTGCCGGGGGGTGACCTGACCTGGCATTTCATGCCAGGCTGATGGAACTGGCCTTACAGGCCGTAAACGCACATGCGTCAAAAGGTGCCATGAAGACGGAGCAGCTGACCCAACATGGCGCTGTCCAGTTAGCCGGCCGCAATCCCCGTGAAGTACTCGGGCTCTGCTCCCGGCCGCCACTTGATGTTGCAGCCGATGCTGGGACGCTGCTCAATCGCGACCGGTTGCCCCGCAAGCACAGCGTCAAGGGCCGCTCGCAGATCCGCCCCGGTGACCGGGAGCCCGTTGCCCGGACGGCTGGAATCGAACTGACCCCGATAGACGAGCGCATGATCGGCATCGAACAGGAAAATATCCGGTGTGCAGGCAGCCTTGTAAGCAATGGCCACGGACTGCGACTGATCATAGAGGTAGGGGAACGTGTAGCCGGCCGTCTGAGCTTCCTGGCGCATCTGCTGAGGGCCGTCCTGAGGGTGTGAACCCACGTCGTTGCTGCTGATGCCGACAACCGCCACGCCACGCGCCTGATACTCCACGGCAAGCTGCGCCAGCACCGAACGAATGTGCACCACAAAAGGACAGTGATTGCACATAAAGATCACACACAGCGGCTGATCGGCAAACTGAGCACGCGAAACAACCGTGCCATCCACGTTGGGGAGAGCAAAATCCGGCGCTGTTGTACCCAGCGGAAGCATCGTGGAGGCAGTCTTGACCATGGGATTCCCGGTGGCAGAGCGATGGAACAAATAATTCAGTGATGCACGTCACGCGTCTTCAGTCGCACGCCGGCGAACTGAGAGCCTGTCGATGAGCGGCTGGATGATCGGTTCCGGGAGGAATCGCTGCAAGCGCTGACGCGGATTTTCATGCGCCATTTCGGCGATTTGCTTGATCAGAGAACTGGAGATGTGAGCAAATCGGTCTGCCGACATCAGAAACACCGACTCAATCGACTCGTCCAGTGCCCGATTCGCCAGCGACATCGAAAACTCAGCGTCCATGTCCGACAGCGTGCGGACGCCGCGAAGCAGGATTCTGCTGCCACACTGACGCACAAATTCCACCGCCAGCCCGTCGAAGGTCCGCACCTCCACGTTCGGGATCCCGCACAGCGCCGCTCGACACAACTCCACTCGCTCCGTTGGAGTGAACAGCGAATTCTTATCCGGATTAATGCCGATCCCCACCGTCACACGCGAAAAAATTCGGCACGCTCGCTGGATGATGTCCTGATGACCCAGTGTCATCGGGTCAAAACTGCCCAGATAACAGGCGTGTGAAACGAGGATTTCAGGGGCGGCCATCAGCAGATCTCCTCGCACTCAGTTTGTCAGGATCCCGTCGGTACCCGATGGAATCGGACAGGCTTCGCCAGTCAGAGTGAACGGGCGACGAGCAATTTCCTGTCCGGAACTCCTGAGCACAAACACATATCGTCCCGGCACGAAGCGATCACATGTCTGCCACGGAAAATTGCTGAACAGCAGATCACGCGTGACAAACTGGCCCGCCACATCCACCACCCGCTGATGCTCGTCCTCAACAACACACTCCACCCACAGATCCTCATGCGGCGTATTCAGATTGCACTGCGCGATGATCGTCTCACCAATCCGAAACGTGTCGCCGGAATTCGCCAGCTGCCCGGCCATCATCCGCGTGCCGATGTTGAACGAGAAAAACTTGTCCTTCTCCCGGAGCGGCCGCTGAGAATTAATCAGCGTCCGGGCTATCACCGGATCAAGTGTCTTCAGCGGGAGCGGTTTGCCGGCGACGCGTGTCCCGTAAACGTCGAATCGATAGTCTGCTTCTGCTCCCATCACCGTTGCCAGCAGCGCAAGGCCTGCCCAGAGCAGCGGCAGTGGCACCGCTGCCGGACGCGCCGCAATCAGACGCGCCAGCAGCACTCGCGGGACCGCTGCCAGATGCCCAGGAAAATGCACCCGACGAAGCCAGCTGCGAATCACCACAATGTCCCGTTCCATCAGAAACACCAGATAACACGGGATACAAATGAAGGGAAAAATATACAGGCCAAGCAGGAAAATGGTCAGCAGATGAAACATCACCCCGAAACCCAGTGCATAAAATCGCCCGATCGGTCGCCATGCCAGAAACGGAAACGAAACCTCCCAGACAACCGTCAAATAGCCGCTCGCCAGCAGAATTGCAGGAGACATCGCCACCAGCTCGCCAAGCGGATTCGGGTAGTTCCAGTTGCTGAACATCCAGTACCGCATCTGCTCGCCGCTGAAAAATGCCGTCGTCTGAATCTTCGTGATCGCAGCCCCGAAATACACAAACGCAAACAACATCTGAATCAGCCTCGCAGGCCACACAGGAACGGCCGGTGGTACCGCCGCTGCACGACCCTCCTTCCAGCGTCTCAGCAGCGCATCCACAGACCACACCGCACCACATTGTGAAATCGACAGAAGCAACAGCACATGCGAAGCAATCACCGTGTACTTCGTCATCGTGCCCACAGCATCCAGCAGATTGAAGTACACATACAGCGGGGTGCCGGTAAGCAGTGCAGTCCGCGTCCGAAAACCGAAAATTGCTGAAACCAGCGCGAACAGCATCAGACCGTACAGCGCTGAAGCCAGTGCCGGAGACAGTTCCGGCAACACCGCACCATGTCCGAATAACTCCGCCAGCTGCTGCGGGGCCCCGTCACTCGAAAACAACTCCCGTACCCGCGGAAATCGGCGAAACATCGGGATCAATGCCACCGCAGGCAGAATCATCCGCACCAGCGCCAACCCGTACGGCGCCTGCTCCGCATAAAAAAATTCACGCAATTGACCCGATACCGACAGTCGCGCTGCTTTCGCACTCATCAGAGCACCCCCAAAACAGGGATGAGAAAATCAAAACCGGCGTGCGGGAGATGTCAATCTCCCGGTCCCGCTGTCCAACCCACGCACCCGACTCAGTTGGTGTTCAACCCCGAAACGCCCTGAGGATTGAAAACGGGCGCGTCCACGACACCCCCGACAGATGCCCGGGGATTGAAAAATGTGTTGTAATACGGCCGCGCTGCCTGCGCCTGAATCCGCAACCGCGGATTGTCGGCAATTGTGTTGAGCGTCTGCGCCAGAAACCAGTCCGGGTTCGACTCAATCGGTGAACCATCCGCCGCACAAATCGCCCGCAGACTGAACACCGAGACCTTGTCCTTCGGCTCCGCAAAACAGCGATGCCAGAGATGATCAGGAGCGTTGTACTGCTTCCCCCAGATCTCCTGAACCACGTAAACCCGGTCGATCGGCGGATGGCTGCTGTGCCGGAGCACATTCCGGATGTGCCGGGCCGCCAGATAATTGCTCACGTCGTAATTCACCCGGTCAACATCGCTGAATGGCTGAAATGCTCCCCAGGGTTCACGTATCTCATAATAATTGCCCTCGGCGTCCTCCCCGACGATGTGCGTGCGATTGTCGTACGCCTGCCAGCCACAGAACATGTCCCAGACGATGAAATAGCCGAACACATTGCCCACCACAGGCATCTTCAGGGCATGACCGATAATTCCGCCCGAAAGCACCAGACACCAGACCGTGATGAACAGAGCCGAAGCCCAGCGACGAAATTTCACGCGTCACCATCCTTCCATGGAGGTCAGAAACATCCGCTGAAATCTGTCCGTTTTCCGAAAATCGGTCAAGACCTTCCCGATCACCAAACGCCTTTCCACTGCCCTTAACGAAAAACAGCAACGTCCCAAAAACGCACTTGCACAATCACCAGTGCGCTGAGTCTGCTCGATTCACCCCCGCCAACACCCGACTCAATCAGCAATTTCGCTTCACTAAGCCCCCGTTTCTGAGCAGATTCCCCTGAATACCACGGTTCCCGTTCGGCGGTCCAGCCTCCGTATCCCGGTTACTCCCCCCGCTCACCTGACCTGCAGGCTGGGATCATCAGCTTTTCCCGCTATCATCCGCCCGATTCAACGCTTCCCCAATGAACCACGCACTTCGCCAAGCCATCCAGAAAGCCATTCAATGCCTCGGGTGTATGTCAGAGACCTCCGGGATGGAGACAACGTCAACGAGATCTATCTGCTGGCGGATCGTCAGCTCAGGGCCAATCGCAATGCCAACCTGTACTTCCTTGCCACGCTGCGGGACCGGTCCGGTGTGATCAGCGGGCTGATGTGGAATGTCACCGAAGATTCCGTCAAGGAAGTCTCCGCCGGAGACTTTGTTCGGGTCAAAGGCAAAGTCCAGCAGTACCAGGGCAACCTGCAGCTGATCCTCACCTCCGTCCAAAGCGTCTCTGATTCCGCCTGCGATCCCGCCGACTTTCAGGTTCAGCCTCAGGCCGCCGCCGGGCGATACCTCCTCCGCCTGCGGGAACTGCTGGAGTCCATTCGACATCCCGATCTCGCGGCCCTCGCTTACGCGTTTCTCGGAAATGCTGCGTTCGTGAACGGTCTTTGCGGTGCTCCCGCCGGCGTCAAAGCTCACCATGCGTACGTCGGTGGCCTGATAGAACATGTCGTCTCGATGTGCGAAGTGGCCGATCGCATCGCCCCGCTTTATCCCGCACTCGACCGCGAACTGCTCCTTCTGGGAGTGCTGCTGCACGATATCGGAAAAATTCGCGAACTGGCGTGGGACCCTTCACTCGTCTACACCGATGAAGGCCAGCTGCTCGGACATATTCATCTCGGCAACGAAATCCTCAGCGAACTGGTGCGAACCGCAGAACAACAGCTCGGACGACCCATCGAAACCGAAAAACTGCTCCGTCTGCGCCACATGGTCATCAGCCATCACGGAACACGCGAATTCGGCAGCCCAACGCTCCCCATGACCCCCGAAGCACTCGCTCTGCACCACATCGATGCCCTCGATGCAAAGATGCACGAATTCGTCCGGTCAATCGAGGACGATGTCAACACAGATTCCTCCTGGACCCCCTTCAGCCCGCGGATGGACCGGCGACTGTTCAAGGGACAACTCCGCCGCGACTGAACTCCCGCCGCCGTGCCCCCGCAACCATGCAAAACACGGCCAACCGCAGGCAAACAAAAAACACTGGGTTCTAAAAACCCAGTGTTTCAAGTAGTTGTTCAATTCAACTTGTTTCCCTTTCGGGAAAACCTACTGGGCGATGAGGGACTCGAACCCCCGACGTCATCCTTGTGAAGCATGCCCGCTTGCCGACTGAGTTAATCGCCCTGGTGCGGCGGTAGCATGCGCTGTGGATTGATGTTTGCAAGGACAAATCGCGAAGGATTTTGGGGATTTGGAGTGATGGGTCAGGTGGAAGCTGGGGGAGTTGGTGGGGACTGTTGGGGGTTCTGCTGGGCGTGCTGATGGAGGTATTCTTCGAGTGCTGCAGCATCGGCCGGGGAACGGCGGGCCATCCGGTAGAAGGCCACTCCGAAACCCGTAAACACCGTGGCCGGCATTCCCAGCATAAAAAGAATGCTGAGCATATAGGCACGCGGACGGAGATTGTCCGTTTCATTAGCGTTTTTACAGCTGGGACAGGCCAACACCGGGGTGGTTGAACCAACGCACAGAGCAATGGTGATGGCGATCAACAGAGGTTTGATGGTCCGCAGCATTTTGGCCTCTTTTATGATGATTCTGAACCTGGCGGGAACAGGGAGGTTACAGAGCAGAGCCGGGGTTGATCGGTGTGGGATCAATGGTGCTCCACGGCCAGTGATACAGCATTCCGTAGATCACGACACCTGTTATCGACACAAACAGCCAGATCGGCAGTGTGATTCTGGCGAGCCGACGATGGCTGGTCCAGTGCTGTTTCCAGGCGTGGTAAAAGATTCGCAGAGCCAGAAAGGGCACGAAGGTGGCGAGGATTACGTGGGGAATCAGAATCGCGAAGTAAAGGATGCGGGCGAAATCCGATCCCACAAATGCCCGGCCACGCTGTCCCGTCCAGCGGAAAAGAGCCTCGTGGTAGGTGAGGTAGCTGGCGAGGAACACCGCGGAGACAGCAAAGGCGGAAATCATCAGATTGCGGTGCAGTTCCCGACGATCGCTTTGAATGGCGAAATACCCGGCGATCAGGAGCAGTGTGCAGAGGGTGTTTAAGGCGGCGTTGAGGCTGGGGAGCACTCGAATCCAGCCCGGGAGCTTCTGGTCGATCTCCCGGTTCCGCTCGATGGTACTAAGCTGCCGTGATTCGGATGGAGCAGCGTCCGCGGTGGAGGCACCGGCAGGATCTGCCGGAGGTGTCTTTGGGGTTGCAGCGGAGTCCTGCTGTTGAGGGTTGGTTGGTGTTTCCGGAGTAGGGGAGGGCGGGGCGGGAGAGTCAGAGTCAGGGGCAGCGGCAGGGGCGTCAGGGTCAGGCGCACCAGCGTCAGAGTCAGGCTCGGGGGCAGCAGCATCTTTCTCGACCTCAGGGTCGTCATCGGAGCGAACCGGGAGGATGTTCAGGCTCACGGGCGGGTTCTGGCCGTCTGCTTCCACCTGCAGAATTGGCCCCGGTGTGGGGAATTCATCGCGACCTTCGATTACGCGACGAAGTTTGACGACGTCCTCCGGGACGGTCATCAGCCACGTACCGACGGGGATTCCATCTTCGTTAACCAGCACCGCACGGTTGGAATGCGCGACTTCGTAGCCAGGCTTGCGAGAGTCGCCGAGATTGGGTTGCACGAACTGCGCGAAACCGCGGCGAATGTAGTCGTGAATGGCGAGTTCATCGCCGGTCAGAAACTTCCAGCGCCGGGGATCGGCGGAGAAGGTTTCGGCGTATTTTTTGAGCACTTCTGCGGTGTCGTAGCTGGAGTCGACAGAGAAGGTCACGAAGAGAAAGTCCGGGGAGGTTTTGGCAACCCGACGATGCAGGTCGGCAATGTCACGTGTCATCAGCGGACACGGGCCCACACACCGCGTAAACACAAAATTGGCCAGCCAGCGTTTGCCCTTGAGGTCGGCAAGGCTGAGCGATCCGTCCTGGGCTTCGGGAAAGGTGAAGTCCGGGAGTTTTCGAGTGGGGAAGCTGAGCTTGATGGTTTTGGTGCTGGCGGTCACCGGCGGAGTGGTTTCATCCGTCGCAGCACTGCCGGATCCGGCTACAGTCTGCGCCGAAGGCAACGGTGTGGATCGCCGCACAATCACCAGCCACACTGCCGCCAACACAAGCAACCACAGCACACTGCCACCCAGCATGGCAACAGGTGACATACCGGACCGTGCCGGGGTCGAGGGAGTTGCAGGTGGACTGAGGGCTTTCGGAGACATACCTGGAGCCTGTTGGAGAGCGGCAGCCACTGTTCACAGGAATTTTTCGGTCCCCTGTATCATACCCGAGTTTTCGGGAACAACTTCATTTTCGCTGAGAATTGGTGCGGAATAAACCTGTCGTGTCTCTGGGATGGGAATGGCGAATGGCGAATGGCGAATGGCGAATGGGGAATGGGGAATGGGGAATGGCGAATGGCGAATGGGGAATGGGGAATGGGGAATGGTTGGCAGGGGCCGGCCGTGATCGGGAGGGAGCTGGATGCAGGCATCAGCCGGAAGGTGTCAGCTTTGAGGACTCACCAGTGCCTGATCGAAGTAGTTGATGCCCATCCCGGCATCGATGACGATGCCCTGAGCATTAATGCCGGAGGAACGGGGGCTGAGCAGAAATGCGGCGGTGTTGGCGACTTCTTCAGTCTGCACGGCCTGCTTGCGGAGAGTCGCCTTTTCGGCAAAAAGGTAACTGTCGACGTAGCCTGGAATGCCGGCTGAGGCGCTTGTTTTGAGCAGTCCGGGGCAGACGGCGTTGAAACGCACCCGCGAAAACTGGCTGAAGGACTTGGCAAGAAAGCAGATGGAAGAGTCCAGCGCGGCTTTCACAGGGGCCATGTAGCCATAATTTTCAGCGGCCATCCGCGTGGTGGAGATGGAGATGGTGACGACGCTGGCCGACTGGGGATCAAGCTGCGGGCGGAGCGATTCGGCGAGAGCGATCAGGGAATAGCAGGAGATGTTGACGGCCTGCAGAAAGGCAGAGCGGGGCGTCTGGTGGAACGGGAGCCAGCCGGCGGAATAGTCGGCAAAGGCGATCGAGTGGACCAGGCCGTGGAGCACGGGTGTGTGAGCTGCCACGGCGTCACGCAGGGCGTCAATCTGGTCCTGATGTTCGACGTCGCAGACGAACACAGGGGCGTCGGGAAAAAGCTTCCTGACGGCATCGGCGCGGGTCGCGGAGCGGACTGCGAAGAGCAGATCGGCACCGGCTTCCTGAAGCACCTTCGCCGTGTGCCATGCAACGCTCTTGCGGTTCGCAATGCCGGTCACGAGGATCTTGCGGCCGGCCAGCTGCAGAAAGTCCATGTGTCTGGGGTCCGAGGGGAGGGCTGAAGGCTGAAGGCTGAAGGCGGAGGGCTGAGGATTGTCAGCGGCTGAGTGGTTTGAAGCGGCCGGCGACGGGGCGTTCGGCAGCTTCGCCCAGCCGCTCTTTTCGCTGCTGTTCATAGATGCGGTAATTGCCTTCACACCAGACGACAGATCCGTCCCCTTCGAAGGCGAGGATGTGGGTGGCGGTGCGATCGAGAAACCAGCGGTCGTGGCTGACGACAACAGCGCAGCCTCCGAAGGTTTCCAGACCTTCTTCGAGCGCTCGCAGGGTGTCGACGTCGAGGTCGTTGGTGGGTTCGTCGAGCAGGAGGAGATTACCGCCGGAGCGCAGGAGCTTGGCGAAGTGGACGCGGTTGCGTTCACCGCCGGAGAGTTGTCCGACGAATTTCTGCTGGTCGGAGCCTTTGAAGTTGAAGCGACCGCAGTAGGCGCGGGCGTGAATGCGTGCTGAGCCGACTTCGAGGATGTCGTGGCCGCCGGAGATTTCCTGGTAGACCGTTTTGGTGCCATCGAGCGAATCTCGGGACTGGTCGACGTAGGAAATGTCGACTGTTTCGCCCACGCGGAGCGATCCGGAATCTGGTTTTTCCTGTCCGATGATCATGCGAAAGAGCGTCGTTTTTCCGGCGCCGTTGGGGCCGATGATCCCGACGATGCCACCGGGCGGTAGATCAAAAGTGAGTCCGCTGAAGAGCTGCTTTCCGCCGAAGGATTTGGAAAGGTTTTCGGCTTTGACGACGAGCTGTCCGAGCTTGCGGGTGATGGGAATCTGAATTTGCGCGGCATCGTCGCGTTCGTCGTACTGCTGTGCGGCGAGCTCGTTGTAGCGCTGGAGTCGGGCTTTGTTTTTGGTGGCGCGGGCCTTCGGGGACATGCGCACCCATTCGAGCTCCCGTTTGAGCTCTTTCTGGCGGCGGGATTCGCGGCGTTCTTCCAGTTCCAGCCGCTTTTGTTTTTGTTCCAGCCAGGAAGTGTAGTTGCCTTCGAAGGGCATGCCTTTGCCCCGGTCGAGCTCCAGAATCCAGCCGGCGACGTTGTCGAGGAAATAGCGGTCGTGGGTCACGGCGACGACGGTGCCGGTGAAAGATGCAAGGAATTGTTCGAGCCACTGCACGGAGCGGGCGTCGAGGTGGTTGGTGGGTTCGTCGAGCAGGAGCATGTCGGGGTTGCTGAGCAGCAGCTGGCAGAGTGCAACGCGGCGTTTTTCGCCCCCGGAAAGCACGGAGACTTTCTGGTCGGCGGGCGGGAGCTGCATGGCGTCGGCCGCAATTTCAAGGGTGCGATCAAGCTCCCACAGGTTGCGGTGGTCGATCTCGTCCTGAACGCGAGCCTGTTCGTCGAGCACACGTTCCATCTCGTCCGGCGACAGATCTTCGCAGAGCTTCATGCTGAGCTCGTTGAAGCGATCGAGGATGCGGCGGGATTCAACCACGGCATCTTCAATGCATTCACCAACGGTTTTGTCCGGATCCAGTCGAGGTTCCTGGGGAAAGTAGCCGATCCGAATGCCCTTGGCCGGCCGGACCGTCCCCATGAAGTCCTTGTCTTCGCCCGCCATGATCCGCAGGAGCGTGCTTTTGCCGGAACCGTTGTTTCCAAGCACTCCGATTTTGGCGCCGGGGTAGAAGGCGAGCCAGATGTCGGACAACACCTCTTTCTCGTCGTACAGGCGAGTGAGGTTTTCGATGGTCATGATGTACTGGGCGGTCATCGGCGGAGACTTTTAGTGCGAATGGAGCGTTTGCAGAAGGCGGCAGAGAAATTCGAGTGCCAGCGGGTAGATGCGGGGCGATGAGCTGCCGCGGGGGCCGGCCACGTTGAGTACGCGGATCTTATTGAGGGAAAGCCAGGCGGCAACTGTGGCCGGTTGATCGGCACTGGAATTCTTTGGGGCGTCGAGCTGGATGACGAGGAATGGACGATTCTGAGTCCGGGCGGATTCGAGCGTCAGTCGAGTGCCGCTGGAGAGAGGACCGTAGAGCAGAATCAGGGTGCCGTCCGAGTCGCGTACGTTCCATTCTGTGCGCACCGCATAGGAGCGGGAGGTGGTTGAACGGAGTGGATAAACGTCCGGAATCGCACCGTCCTCAGCGCGGCGTTCACGCGGACACCAGCCACCGATCGGAATGTGATGCTGGAGTGCGGCATCCAGCGCAGCCCGGTCAACACCCGTCTGGCCGCCGGAAATGATGGTCAGTGGCGGGAGCGGAAACAGGGTTTCTGTGGCTGCAGGACCTTGCACAGGACGGTTCAGTGGCGCATGCTCCGGAAAAGAAAACAAATGGGACGCAGCCGAGTGATCAATGCGACCTGGATCTGGCCCGGTATCAACGGGCCGTATTCTACGGAAAAATCGGAAAAAGGCCACCACCCGCCAAAGATACACCCCGAACCTGCTGCAACACCCCTGTGTCCTGCCACACGGAACACGCCAACAGCCGCCGTCAACACAATTTCATCTCCAAACGTTCAGCACCACGGTGATTTGGCGAAAAATCGCGGTGAAAAGTTCTTCCCCGCGAGACACATCGGGAAACACAGCAACCCGGTTGCCAGAAAGCCACAAACTGTCTAAGCTGTCACCTGCATCGCAAACGAGTGCGTAGCTCAGTTGGTAGAGCAACGGACTTTTAATCCGTAGGTCCCGGGTTCGAGTCCCGGCGCACTCAGTTCCGCAAACCCTGTCCAGAGTCGGGTTTGCGACTCATTCTTTCAGGTCCCCCGAAGAGCTGTATTTGGGAGTGGTAGAAGGAATGGTGTCAAAATTTGACATCCGGTCGAATGCAGACCAGACAGTCTCCCACATGTCCGCCGCGTCCGTCTGGAAGTATAATGTGGCGTTGTCGACACGGAAGCTCGTTGCTGTAGCCTCAAGGCAGCGTCGAACCGAGGGCAACTGCAAGGATCAAGCAGCATCTCCTGTGAATTCCTGACGCCGCGCGTTGACTTTGCACTACGATCCAACTCTGTTTCCTCTGTGCCTCTGTGTTTCCCTAACGCCTCTCCGCGAATTCTGCAACTCTCGATCTCCCGGCGGATTTCGACGAATTTGTCGCAGTGTCCTGAGGCTGTACGCAGGATGGCGAACGCGACAGCCAGCTGAATCTCTCAATTCCATTCACCCATGTTTCGATTCCATGGCTCGATTATTTGTCATTCCCGCGAAGCTTGAACCGACGGCCGTGATTCTGCGTCGCGGGCCATCCCGTTGGTACCACGTGATAAAATGGGATACGCAGCGAGACACGTTCGAACACGGGGCGTGGGTGAAGGGGCGGATTTACGAAGATAAATGTGACGTCTCTCCCGATGGGCGTCTGCTGCTGTATTTCATTCATCAGGGCAGTCGGTTTCGCACGCCGTTCACTGATGCGTGGACTGCAATCAGTCGCGTGCCCTGGCTGCAAGCCCTGGTCGTCTGGCCGCAGGGCCAGACATACGGAGGAGGCGGGCGTTTTCTCAGCGAAGCTGCCGTCACTCTCAGAGGTGTTCATTCGTCCCCACTGGATGAGTTTCCTGCGCATGGAATCAAAGTCGCAGGCAACGACTGGGATACGCCCCCGCAGCAGCCAACCGCTGATGTGCCTGACGCGGACTGGTGCGGACGGGATCATGGGGACCGGATAATCTTTTCGCGCGGCGGGCTGTTGTTCCGCCGGTCAAAAGACAAGGACATTCTGATTGCTGACTTCACGGATCTGACGCCAGACCCCCAGGCTGCGCCCGATTGGGCCGGGCGACCGCTGGGAAAGACGCCATCAAACAAGGCGGTGAACCGAAGCTCCCGAAAACGCAGGGCCTGAGGAATTTGCAAAAGGCAACTTCTGCGTCACCAGTCGGAACAACAGGTCGACGTTCCCCGCTCATTCATTCCGCTGAAACACGCTTTCAGCCGACTCACAGACCACAAGGTGCCGGGAAACTCACTCCGCATCGCAGGCCAGTATTCACAGAATGTTGTTTTCCGGGGCATTTTTTGGATTCTTTTGTCACTCTCCGAGCTGTTGGGAACATGAGCGGATAACGGAGGCGTGCTGAACCGCCGACGTCTGCAGAAGAATTGTTCCGGTTTTACAATCAAACAGGCAAAGGAGATCTCTCACATGGCTTTTTTGGGTGGGCTTGAATTATTTGTTGGCAAGGGGCTGATTTATCTGCTGGGAAAGATCGGCGTTACTGGCAAGGTGGCCGCCGCCCTGTCTGCCGGTGGTGCAGTAATTATCACGGCAGTTGCGATCAGAAAAGCAATTCAATGGGCAAACAAAGAGTACAAAGTGAACATCAGTGAAGAACACTTCGCAGCTGGACTGAAGGCACTTGAAGTCGTCATGACAGGCGAAGACGCCTGTGAAGTGCTGGACCGTGTCAATGAGGAAGTAACAATTCAGGGAGCCGCACGAATTATTGCCCGCCACGCATCTGAGTTCTTCGGGACTCACGTGGAAAGTCATTATGGTGAGGCCTTAATCGCCTCCGCAATTCACGCCATCGGTGATGAAAAGAAGCTCGGGCTGGCCGTTTAATTCTCAGCAACTCGCCGGACAGCATCCACGTAGTGTGGCAATCAGACGAAATCAGGCAGATCCGAAAAAGCACTCACCAGCACACAAGCCGTTCACGGTTCTGTCTGCGGGTTTGACGTCGCCGTCCGGCTCGGCCTGCGGCACACGGCCCCAAGGCTTCCGATCACCGCTCCGCAGAGATGTGCGAGCGGGACCGGGGTGAAGGATCCGTCCTGGACGAAAAGTGTGTGCCCGGCTGCGGATTCAATGCCGATCTTCAGAAACTGGGCTGTCACAACAACGGTCGCCGCGAAGGCTGCCAGCCGCCTTCCGGCCACCGCTTCTTCGATGAGCACAGAACCGGCTGCCAGTGCGAACAGCGCCGAATCCACGCCGCTCAATCCCCGATAACACAACAGGTGCGGTGCTGAGATCATGACGACAGTCGGAATGAGCAGTGCGGCGGTGACCAGTACACACAGAAACTGCCGAAACCACAGGCGTTCACAGAAGGCTCCTGCCACCACAAGAACCACGGCATCCCAGAGAAAATGATCCCACGACCAGTGCAGCAGGTGACAGGTGGCCAGTCGCCAGCTCTCGGTGACACAAAGATCGGCGAAGCTGAATTCTGCTGCCGGCTGCAGCGGTGGACACGCCTGCAGCAGCAGGGCGACGCAGGCGATCAGGCTCGTCACCGGAGCGCTGCCGACAACCGCGGCCAAAGTGCTCATCACAGCACGCATCAGGCAAAAAACGCGGCGACCGGCTTTTGACCGGCCGCCGCAGACAACAGACAGGTTCATCGTCACACCTGAGTTTTCAGACTTTGGGGACAGCTGGATTGCGACGGCGGGACGCGAAGGCAGCGGCAGCCAGACCAAGCACGGCAAGTCCGGAGAGCGGATCCAGTGCTCCGCCACCACCGCCACCACCGGATCGGCCGCCCGGGTTTGCATCCCCGCCCACCCAGTTGCCCTCGAACGACGGCTGGGGCTGGTTCCCAGCCACCGGAGCATTCCGGGAGGGTTCAGCAGCCGGGCTTTGGCCCCAATTCAGATCACCCGGGAGCGGCGTTCCGGCGGGCACGGGAGTTGCCGAGCTGTCTGCGGAGTTACCGGACGCTGCGTTCTTGGGGAGCACTGCAGGGCGCGCTTCACCGGCAGGGCCGAGTTTCGACAGAGCGGCATCGCGGAGTGACTGCAGCTGTTCTGTGAGACGCGCCCGGGCGGCATCATCGCGCTGCACACGCGTTGCATTGCGGCGAGCAATGGACCAGCGCTGATATTCGGCGTCGTTTTCAAGCACAAGGAAGGACGCGTATTCGCTGACGATGGAGTAGCCTTCGCAGAGGGCAACGATGTCGGCGGCCAGCTGCGGTGTTTCGCCGCTGCGGCGGATTTCCGCCAGCTTCTGCTGCACCTGCTCATAGGCCCACATCCGCTCAATCTCCGGATTGTCATCGTTCGTATCCGGAAACGTAACTTCCACTGCCTGAGACTGTGGCTGGCCCTGAACCACTGCGGTGACTTTAACCGCTGCCTTCCCCGACCTGCGATAACGCCCATACATGCGGAGCGGTGCACCATGAAACAGATCCGGGAGCACTCGTGGTGTCACGTCATACACATCCGCGCCCTCGACTTCAATCTTCACCTCCGAGGCTGCAGCACGCATCAGTTTGCGGCGGAAAAGCTGCGCCTGACGACCAAAGTCGTCCTCCTGCGATACAAACGCCGCAAGTCCGCCTGCCCCTTCCGCAAGCTGCTTCAGGAGCGGTCGATTGACTTCATTCCCGATGCCCACGCAGAACACCCGAATTCCGTCTTCGGCCTCTTCGATCAGACGGACAAGTTCCGACTGCTCACCGGTTTCCGTCATGCCGTCAGACAGCAGCACCACGTTCAGCGGACGATCCGGATTGCGAAACTTGTAGGCCGTCTGCAGGGCAGGACGCAGGACTGTGCCGCCACGGGCACGCTGAGCCGCCAGATACGCTCGCGCCGATTCCAGCGATTCATTATTCGCCGGTCGCAGTTCACCGAAATGCAGATCGGGAACACTGCTGAACGTAATCACTTCAAAGCGATCTTCCGGTCCGAGGGCATCAAGGAAGGATTGCACGGTGTTACGCGACTGCACCAGTTTTCCCTGGTGCTGCATGCTGCCGGAGATGTCCATCACAAACACGTAGTCCATCGCTGTCGAGGCTTCTTCCAGTTCCGCACCAGCCGTCATGGTGAGCAGGAAATAGCCGTCTTCACCGGACTGCCGCGAGGTAATCACGTCGATTCCCGTCCGCGGACGTTCCACATCAAACCCCAGCACGACGTCCCGGGACAGACTGCCGCCTTCAGTCTCCAGACTGGCACGCACATAACCCGGTGCGTGGCTCGCAATCACAAAGTCATCTGCATGCGAAGGACTGAACAGCTTCGTCACCGGAATCTCACTCTTCACGTCCACGGTCATCGAGAATCGGCCATGGACCTGTGCGTCGATGTCGGGACGCGTGGTGGTGGCCAGCGGGTAGACCCACGTGGCCGTGTCATGATCAAAGTCCAGCTGCTGGTGCCACGTCAGCCAGATCTCCTGCTCCGCCCCCGCAGCAATCGGGAAGATTCGCAGTTCAAACGTGCGAAAATCGGTCTGTTCCAGCAGTCCCGGGTCGCGCTTGACCGCTTTGTAGCTGTTGTAGATCTCACGAGCCCGGCGCTTCTCGACCACCTCCCCCGTCATTTCCTTTCCGCCAATCAGCATCCGGAAATTACTGACACTCGCCCCCGCCGGAACCGGAAAGGTGTACAACGCCTCCACCACTCGCTGCTCGGTGTTCCGAAAGACCTGGTGAACCTGAGTCACCGCGATGCCGTTATTGATCACCACACTTACTTCATGCCGCTCAATCCGCAGCACTCCACCCAAACCACCGTCGGCGATCAACAGCCCCGAAGCACGGGACTCAGAGGCCAGCCCATTTGCCGTTGCCAGCCCCACCAGGAAAACGATCGCTCGCCACGCACACGCAGAATCTGAAAACCACCGTTTCATCGAATTGCTCCCTGTAAAGAGTTGTTGACAAACACTGAACAACCCTGAAGGCAGCTTTGATGCCAATCGGAAACACGTTGCGCAAACGCAATAGTGAAAAAGGTTTAGGGCGAGAACGCCAGGGGCGTCAAATCCCGTCACGACTTGGCGCTTGCGAGAAATGTACAGTGAATGGGCGTTCTGTGACTGCTGGGGCTCGGCCCATCGTCCGGATTCGTGGCGCCGTGGCAGCAGATCTTCACGTCGCCTCAGGATTCGCCGTGACCACCCACGCCGGCACTACTCCGTCGCCACAGCTCCAGCAATGCTGTCCAGATCCACAATTGCCGCGCGATCGCCGGCCTCGCGGACCATTTCACAAATCAGCTCAATCGCGCGGAATTCCGGGTCCACCACATACAGGCAGGACGGGTGGGCCAGAAAATCGAACACAGCACCATTTTCGATTGTCCACTGCACACAACGCCGAATGGATCTCAGGAACCACTCCAGCTTCCAGCGACCGGTACGAAAAGCGCCGATGTCACTGATCGGACTCATCGGCACTTCAATCAGACCATCCGGGTAAGCAAACGGCTGAGCCCGGGAGTGCGCTTCCAGAATTCCCTGCAGCACGGACTCGTCCGGCTCCTGTCCGGGCTGAGTATTGGGATGGGGCGGATAGAGACTGCTGACCCACGTGAACCCCAGCTCCTGCAGCATTGCCCGGGTGGCCGGGTGCTGACGCAGCCCTTCGCTGAAGCCGCCGGGCGTGCGAAAGCCGCAGAACTGCAGACCCAGACGCGACTGCATGGCTTCATCCGCCAGCCGAATGTTCTCACGAATCGCTTCCTGCACAGGCATTCCCCGCAGCAGCCACGGGGCTCGCTGAAAACGAAACTGCAGATCCTCAGGGCGAGTGGCCAGCAGATTCACGTGATCGTAGGTGTGATTGCCGATTGGATGGCCGGCTGCTGAAAGATCCTTCAGCCAGTCCACATTCGCCTGCTCCAGCACGCGCCCAACCGCAAAAAAATGCAGGACTCCGCCGGCAGCCTTCACCCGCCGCGCGGCCTCCACTGAATACTCCTTCGTCTCTTCGTTAAGGTTACCCTTCTCGTAGTCCCAGTGGTTCGCTTCCCAGACCGGAAAGTTGCGACTCATTTCCAGATCCAGCGTGATCGCGATGCGGGCAGCACGCGGGGGCGTACCAGCTCTGGCGGGGGCGACTTTCGCTGCCGCTGCGGAAGCAGGAACGCAGCCCAGCGCTGCCGCGGTACCAGTCTGCAGCAGACAACGACGACTGAGTCGGGCGGGGAACTGCATGGCTTATCTGGCCTTTTCTGTCTGCACCCACGAGACCTGCGTGATCAGCTGGTTGAGTGCTGCATAGGAGATCGATGCGTTCACGGCAAAGCGTGGCGATGTATTCGAGGGAAACGTGGCCAGGGATGCGTCGGCCACCAGAAACACGTTGAAGTCCTTCGAGAGATTCTCGTAGCCCGCGGTGGTGCGGCAGTAGCACATGTCGGTGGCGTAACCTGTGAGCAGCACATGCCGCACTCCCTGCTCCTTCAGAAAGTCACGCAGCGGCGGATAGCCTTCGTCGTCAAAAATCACAACATCCTCAGGCTGCACCGAAACCGAATCGCTCACAGGAATCGGCAGCTTCCAGAACCCTTCACCGTTGAATCGGGCACCCGCATCCAGTCCCGGGAACTGACGGAAATAGTCGGCCACCGGCAGACGGGTGTCCAGATTCAGTTCTGCAGGCAATGGTTCACCGGTGTAATCGAAGTCAGCGAGTGTCTGACGCAGCAGCTTTTCGCCGGAGACGCGTTCTTCCGCTGACGGCGTTTTCCTGAAGGACCGATAGACCTGCGTACGAATGGCATCGGCAGGGCCGGGAAGACTGTACAGGACGCACGCTACCCTGTCGCGGAGTCGTTTCAGAAACGGATCAATGACCTGCTTTGTGTGTCGGGCTGCGAGTGCATTCTTTTCGGGCGTGCAGAAGTCGGCAACCCCGGCCGGCTGCGGTGACTTCCAGCCCCAGCTGTCATCAATGGCCCACGGATGAACCATGATCACGGCCGTCTCGCGACCCAGCAGATGGTTGGGCATTTCGATGATACCACGGGCGTTGTAGGAAAATCGCCAGGCACGGACATGCAGGTCTGCCCCCTCATCCGCCACAATCGCCGGTGCCTCGAAATGGGCCTGCTCAATAATCGGCTCGAAGAATTCCGGGAAATCCGCGAGCAGCGGGCGGGGATCGGTGATCCGCTCCAGCCGATTCTCGTAGAGCCGCCGGGCCGTCCCGGAAACCTCCTGAGCAACTGCAGGCACGCTGGTCGCAACAAAGCCGGCAGCGATCAATATTCCGACAAACAGGCGGATGCAGGAGCAGCGGGATTGATGCATGGTCGAGTCCTTGCAGGCAGGGGACGCCGGGAAGACGGTGTTCTGTGGATACTTCAATGAGTTGGGCAGGAAAACGCAAACAAGTCTGCGTCCGCCGTCGACGGGGGTGTGGCGGCGGGAACGGGTGAAGCTGTCCGGGCGGGCGGAAACAGAACCTTGACAAAGCCGCACAACGGACTGGCAGTCCGCTGTACGCCTCTGTGACGGTGCCTGATCCATCGCCTGCAAGTCCCGACATCGGGGGGGCGTGAATCCAGCCGCGTGTGTCAGAAAGTTGACAGTAACCGGACGCTAACGCGTTCCGGCTGATTGCGCCGGCAGGTGCGGTGCATCTCCATCGCTATTTCTGCCGATAAATTGGTTGACAATATTCTTGTGTGGAATAAAAATCGGACTTGAACTGGAATTCAACCCCTGAATTATTCCGATATGCTACGATCACCGTGGACGATCGAACAGCCGATTAACGACTTCGGTAAGATGTCTAAGCCGCTCGTCAAGAAGTACCGCAGGGAACTCAAGAACCTTCTGCGAAATCTTCAGCTCTACCTCGATGCGCTGAATGCCGGGGCTGCCCCGGGGCAGATTCAACGAGGATTCATTCATCCAGAGCCTCATGGCGTTCTTGCAATTGACCAGCACGGTGATGGCAAAGGTCTGAAAGTGAACAAGTAATTGCGGAACAAACAAAAAAAACGGAAGTGGTGACAGGGGATAATGGCAATCCAGAAGAAGGCGGGGACGCCGACGATGAACAAGGGCAGGAGCACCGGGTTCAGCACTGTGACTGAACTCGCAAAAGCTGCATTCGATGACGATCCGGCTCTTGCGGAAGAAGTGGAAGCAGAACTGTCTGCAAGGCAGGTCGTGCGTGCTCTGTTTGCAATGCGTTCGGCTCGTGGCGTGTCTCAGGCCGATATCGCGTCGCAACTGAAATGTTCGCAGAGCCGCGTGTCCAAGATCGAGAACGGCGTGGATGCCGAACTGAGTCTGGGCGAACTGGAAGCCTACTCAAGGGCTCTGGGGTGCGACCTGGTGCTGACATTCCAGAAGCGTCATTCCACTGCGGTGGATCGAGTCAGACAGCATGCCTTTGCCATCAAACGCGAACTGGACGAACTGGCGAAACTGGCTGGTGATGACTCCGCATTGAGACAAGGTGTGGCTTCTTTTTTCGGTGAAGCATTCTTCAATATCGTGAGAATGATTTCGGAAAGTGCAACCTCGATCCCGACAGCGAAAGATGACAGTCCGCATGCCTGTATCAGCGTAGAGCCCAACGAAGACGTTATGGATCAGGCGCATATTTTTGCGTGAACGTTCTTCGCAAAAACCCTCCGCCCGGTAATGGCAGTTCTCGGCCGCACGCCGCGTATTCGGCGCGATCTGAGTGTGCCGCAGGGTGCCTGGCATGCCGAAGGGCATGTGTGTGTCGTCACCACCAACCGCCGCAACCGCCCCTGCCAGGCCTGTAAGGCCGCCGTCAAAAAGCCTGGGCCGACAGGCCCAGGTATTGCAAAAAATACGCTATCTCCCCTCTCCCCCTCAGGGGGAGAGGGACCGGGGGAGAGGGGGCCGAGCGCCAGGCCGCGTTTCGGAAAAAGCCCCGTGACCACCACCTCGCCACGGCATCTGGTCCCCGCGAACCGAATGCATTCCGCTTCCTCACGGGTACGGCTCGTGATGGGATTTCCGTCACTCTCGTTCCGATCACCGCAATCCACATCACACTCAGGCCCGCGGCTTCCTGCAGGTGCCCGCCGCACACAAACCAACAACCGGGGGCTAACGCCCCGCGGCTGATATAGTAATGAGCCGGCACGCGTTAGCGTCCGGTTTGTGCACCCTTCGATTCAATCAAAGCGGCACGGCGCAAGCCGTCCGGTGAAGACGCATAGCCCCACCAACCGCCGCAACCGCCCCTGCCAGGCCTGTAAGGCCGCCGTCAAAAA
>CAZLOQ010000105.1:0-20995 GCA_964561125.1 uncultured Chitinophaga sp.
CAGCCCCCGACGGGCTTGCCCCGTCGGAGCTCAAGGTTCGCAGCTACACCCCGCCCCCAAAGCCACCCGCAGCCCCCGACGGGCTTGCCCCGTCGGAGCTCAAGGTTCGCAGCTACACCCCGCCGCCAACGCCCCTGCAGCCCCCGACGGGCTTGCCCCGTCGGAGCTGAAGGTTCGCAGCTACACCCCGCCACCAACGCCCCCGCAGCCCCCGACGGGCTCGCCCCGTCGGAGCTCAAGGTTCCCAGCTACACCCCGCCCCCAAAGCCCTCGGGGTTCACCCCGGTAAGCGCGGGCACTCCCACAAATCAACCCGCCACGCAAAGCCCGCTGCCGCACACCCCGGTCACACCGAACACGCAGCGTTCGCCTGAGAACTGCCCCTGCAGGGCGAACCTCCCGCGCGCCATCTGACCTGGCATTTCATGCCAGGCTGATGGACCTGGCCTTACAGGCCGCAAACGCACATGAGCCTTTCCTCAATTCTCACTTCGCTGGATTCACGTTTCATTCATGGCGAATGGCGAATGGCGAATGGCGAATGGCGGGTGGCGGGTGGTCAGTGCCGCTTGCTCTTACCGGACGGCTCGCGCCGTACCGCTGCAAATGCAAATCGAAAGCAGGTGACACTGGGCTGATGCCGTTCCCCTGCAGGCAGATGGCACTGGGAACGCGCACGTCGCCGCGTCTCAATCACCCGGTGGCGGCACCGTCTTTAACTCCGGCCCCGAAACCAGAATACAACCCGCAATCGTCTCGTCCGGAATCAGACACACCACCGTCGTATTCCGACCGTCTTCCACCCGCACAACAAACTCCCCATGACTCGCACGCGCACCGAAGTTTGGCAGTGATCCCAGGATCTCCAGTCGATGCTCGCCCACTGGCAACTCCTCCTGAGCGGCCAGGACAACTGCCGGCAGCGTCCTCCACGAACGCGTATCCGGCCGCTCGAGCGCTTCCCACACAACTCCAGCCGCATTGACGCCAAAGTCCACCAGCGTGTTTCCCGAAACATGAGCTGTCTCCTTCACTGCGTATACAGCCCCTTTCTTCACCACACGCCGCACAACCGCTGCCGCCAGCTCCTCATCCCGATGCGCCCTGTAAGAAGCTTCAGCCGCCGCATTCAGATCCGCCAGCGTCGTCAAGCCCAGCACTCTCGGCTTCACTCCTTCACCCCCCGATCGCAGACGACACACGCCCGGTGCGGCCGCCCCCGCCCGCCACACCACGCGCGGCCGCGCAACCACCACCGAGACCAGCGTTGGGGGCAGAGTGTGCCGCCCCGTCGCACTCAGAATCCGATCCGCAATCAACAACGCAGTCGTGGTCGGCTCCGCAGACTCCGACTCCCATTCCGGCGCACGCCCGGCAAGCACGATGACATTCAGACTTCCTTTTCCCTGACCACACCGCACGCCCAGTAATCCACCAGGTACACGTTCCGATTTCCCGCCACGCCAGAATTCCACCTGCTGCAGCGCCGACTCCGTTTCAATCGCCCGCGACGGAGTCTCCGACTGCACCAGCGCCGTCAGCCACGATGCCATTGCGAGCGGCTCATCGTGGCCGGGCGGAACCACGTTCGGCGATGCCTGCTTCTCCAACGCGTCATCGGGCTTCCATCCCGCCTGCTCAATACCCCCCGACGTTCCGGATTCACTCGCAGAATCCAGAACTGCTACGCCCACCTGCGGTCCACCTGACAACTCCTTCCAGCGCAGCGCCGCAAGCTCCTCTGCCTGCAGTGACCACGCAAACGCATCACCACTGCCACTCATCACACTCGACAATAACCCCAGACTCAAAACCATCTGCCTCTCGTAATCCCGCCCCGAATATGACTTCGCTCGGGCATCCGTGAAGGCCGCTGCCGCCTGCTCCGAAAGGTCCCGCTGCGACAGATACGCCAGCTCTTCACCCAGCTCGCGAAATCGCGATTCCGCCGCTACAGCCTCCCCACGCGCCAGGTCCACCATCGCCAGATCCAGCTTCAGCAGCTCCCGCTCTGCTCCCCGAGAATCCCGGGCTCGCTGCAGACTCTCTGCTGCCACAGACACGTTCCCCGACGACCAGGCCGTCAATGCTGACGAATGACTCGACCGCCACGTCTGACAGCCACAAATCAGGGCAGGGTACAGCAGCAGCGCAGCCGATAATCGGATGCATCTCCCTGTCGCCAGCAATCTGTTGCCGCCACACACCCGCTGCATCCCACACCCGCCCAACTCAGTCGTAGTGCTTCCGTTTCCCCAGAAAACTCCTGTGATATCCCTTCCGCAACATCGCTGAATCCTCCAGCGACTCCAGAGTGTGAATGTTCAGCAACTCCAGCTTCAGCAGGTAATCCCGCTGATAATCCCCGTTACTCGTCGTCGTTCCGGATGTGATCCTCGCAAATAACAGGTAATCAAACGGCTGCTGCTCCCGCTCCAGAACTACCTGAAACTCCCGCTGCTTCGATGGCAGCACCAGACTCTCAGGTGTACATCGAAGCTCCGCCATCGCCGCCTCCACCGCTCGACGACTGATCATCCGAAACTGGTCGTGCTGACCGATCAAAGTGCTGATGTGGTCATAGATCTGTTCCTTGAAGTCCCCAAGCACCTCGCCACTTCTGTTCTCCACACCCACAAAACACACCGAACGCACCGCGCCCCCGTGCTCGTTCAGTGAAACGTGCGAAGCCCGCTCGATCGTCGCACAGCTCTTTCCCAGCAGTCGCCCGACCGAACCGTCAATCAACGGCTTCCACGTCTCCGCTCCCGCCGTATGACTCCCCACCATGTCAGGATCCGAATCCTTCAGCACATGCGCGTGCTGACGACCTCGACACCCCACGCCAAAACACAACACAACCAGTGCCGATAACAGCAACAATCGCTGCCGCAAATTTCCAGTTCGTGTCGCCATCTTCCGGATTCCATTCCAGAAACGATCTGCACCCAACGCCAGCAACCCTGCAAACGGAACGCCAACGCCCGTCCCAGGAAATCATACATGACGTCCCGATTTCAGTGATAGAGCGCCCGGAACACCCCCCTCCGTAACGCCCACGCCTCGCAACACCCTCGCAAAAACAACGAACCGGACGTCCGTCGCACGGAACAATCCTCCCAAAATCGACCCCCGAACCAAACACCCCAAGCCACCCAAAATCCCCACAGCTCCTGTTCATCAAAAAACAATCCTATCCCCGCCGCCAGACACCCCCTTTTCAGGAAATCCGTTGCTGCCGGATACAGGGACTCCGCCGAATATATCGATCAGGCAGTCGCATGCTCCCTTACTCGCTCAATGCCACGTGTGGATGCTCCATGCTTATCAACCACTTCCAGTATCCGCTGAAACAACTCGTCCTCACCACAAGCCTGTTCACCTTCGCTGCACAAACGGCCGTTGCCCGGGATGTGCAGCACCCCGGCAGTCTCCCCCACCTGCATGCGCAACCACAATCGGCAAAGGATGCCTCCGACACCACTGCGGCCCTGTTCCCGGATACAGCAGAATCCCCCTTTATTGCGGCCGGCTTCTCCGAGACTGACCTGCAAACCGAAATGGAATTCAACAGGCCAGCGCCCGCTCAGCCACGCCCCGATTCCACCTCACATCACTCCTCCCGCACACTCGACTGCGAAGCACCGCTCTCCCGCTTTCGCCGCGGCTGTTTTCAGGGGGCTGCAGTATCCACGGCGTTCATCAATGACAATGCCACAACAGGACTCGGTGTCACGTCGACCGACCTTTCGGCCTCCTTCGCCATCCCGCTCGGATCGTTTGAGAATGTGATCGTCGCCACGCCATTCCTGCGGTCAGACTTCCTGACACCAGCTCCGGCTCTCGATCTTCCCCGGGAACTCTTTGAAACCGGTGCTCGTTTCTTCTGGCGACGACCACTGAATGAAGACCTGAGTCTGATGGCCATCGTCACGCCAGCCATGCGCACCGACTTTGAAAACACCGATAACGCCTTCCGCATTTTCGGACTGGGGCTGCTGATCTGGCAGGCTGTTCCTGAGACACTGTCGCTTTCCGGAGGGCTCGTGCACACCGGTCGCGATGATTTCCCCGTACTTCCCGCTGCAGGACTGCTCTGGACCCCAACCCGCGAATGGAAGTTTGATATCCAGTTTCCGTCACCGCGCGTTTCATACCGCATTGATAAAAACGGCAGCCGGAGTGAAACGTGGACCTATATCTCAGGCGTCTTTGGCGGCAATACGTGGTCTGTCCAGCGCCCCTCCGGCGCCGCAGATGAACTCACACTCCGCGATTATCGTCTGCTGGCCGGCTTCGAACATCTTCTGGGAGACAACCGCAGTGTCTTCGTGGAAGGTGGCTTTGTATTCGGACGTGCCGTGGAATTCGAAAGCAATCCGGATTCCACAGACCTCGATTCAACAGGCATCATTCGCTGTGGACTTGCGTTCTGACAGGGCCGCACCTCAATTCACCCCCGATCACTGAACGCTTCGACCAGACGCCCGCACCTGCGAGACTGCCAGTGACCGCGGATCGGCTCCACGACCGGGTGCTGAAAACAGCACGGCAGCAGCACACATCAGCAGGCCAATCCCGGCAATCAGGATCCGCTCCAGATTCAGCCGCTGCCGCACTGCAAAATCGAGCGACTTTCCGTCGTCCAGTCGAAACCAGGTTTCACCAGGCACCTCCGTTTCAGCAGAGTTCAGGCTGAGCAATTCGCGGGACAGACGCCCCGCTTCTGCAGCGACGTCGCCAGCCAACCCCAGCTGCACAGGCGATAACCCCGCGGACTGCAGTGACTTCAACAGCTGCTGTGTTACCAGATTCCCGGCCTCGTCGCGCCCGCCGATCCTCTGCGGACCCTGCACCCCGGTGGCTCCTTCACCGACGGCCATCAGTCGCAGAACCCCTGCCGCCCGCGCTCCCTCCAGATACGGCAGCTCCAGTCGCACCTCCGGTGCAAAGAGTGAAGCGCCACGGCCCCGGCTCAACCAGCGGAGTTCCAGCCGAGTCATCGCGGATGCCAGCTCGATTCCATAACGACCTCGCTTCTCCGTCCCCTGCAGAGGCTGAAGCTGCACCGGCAGTTGCTCCAGTACCAGCGAGTCAGGAACTTCCAGCTCCAGCTGCACCGGATAACGCCTCGCCAGAATCAGCAGCGTCGTTGTGCCTCGCGTTGGCCTTCCGTTCTGCATTTGTGCAGCAGTCACCATGTGCACCTGCGGACCATTCGGGACGTTCTCCTGACTTTCATCAGCCGCTGCAGCAAATCGAGGCACCACGAGCAGATCCCCCCGCAGCACTGACTCCATCGGAATCCGGACGCCTCCACGCAGCGACGCATCAGAAACTCGCCAGCCCAGCGCCTCAGCTGCCGCACCAGCCCATTCAGGCAGGTCTGTCGCCACCGCTCCCGCAAATCCCTCAGTAGTCCCCCATCGATTACTGAATGCCTCCAGCCAGACCACCCGATCAGAGACTTTCGGCCATACGTAACGCTCGTCCAGCCCCCCCTCTACCCCCTGAAGCGCCTTTGCAGACCACGCCACCGTAAACTCGGAAACACCAAACAGATCCTTCTCCTGCTCCGGCCCCAACTCAAAGAAATCACCATCTCGCACGAGCGCTAACGGTCCACGCTCTGTGAGCACTATCGGCTCCGCCACAAACTCAGTCCCCGGTACAAACTGCATCCGCAGCGGCCCCAGACGGCTGGACCAGTTCGACAGCCGCATCACCATCATCACCCGTTCACCCGTCCGCAGCAACGCCAATCGTCCGTTCGGCTCCACCGGATTCAGACGTTCCAGCACCACCACGTCTGACTCCTCGATCAGCTGCAGCCGAAAGGGCTCGCCGGAACGCAGCTGCCCGTCAGAATTTCCGGCCTGCAAAGCCACCGCCTCACCCGTCGCCTCCAGCCGCAGCCCCACCGTCGTCTCATCAGTCAGCGTCAGCAGCGACTCCAGGACCTGCGAATTCTGCAGCCGCGGACTGCTCACACGAACACGACTGTCATCCGGGCGCAACTCCATGCGGCCACGCAGATCAATTCCGTGCAGACCCGTTGTCCCCTCCCGCAACTGAACCGTTAACTGATCCCCCCGACGATGCCATGACTGCAGACGGTTCGCTTCCCCCGCAGTCACCTCGACATCCGTGACCCGCAGCTCAGCCGGCACTTCAATCCGATGTCGAAAAACCGGCACCTGCGATGTCTCCACGTCCATCCGACAACTCCATGCCAGCTCCTTGTCCCGCACCGTACAGACCTGGCTCATCCGGAGTTCATGCTGGCTGCTCCTGGGGTCCAGCCGGACCTCCAGCAACTCCAGATTGCCCGGAGCCCGCAGCAGCGTATCGGTTCGCCTCAACCACGTTCCCCACTTCTCTGACTCCGACGAAAATGCAACCGCTTCAATCTTCTCCTTCACCATAGCTGATGCTGAAACCGTTGTCCCGCTGCGAATCGCAGCCAGAATGGTCCGACCCT
This sequence comes from uncultured Chitinophaga sp., assembly GCA_964561125.1. Classification (GTDB taxonomy): domain Bacteria; phylum Planctomycetota; class Planctomycetia; order Planctomycetales; family Planctomycetaceae; genus SXXK01. The sequence goes on from CAZLOQ010000105.1 coordinate 6,482, forward strand.
GAATGCAGTCCGCAAACTGCTGGATCTCGCCCAACGGAAGAGCGAGCCGATTCACCGCCACGGGCCGCACACTCACCAGCTGCAGCTGCAGTACAAATGCACCACCGTTGCCCGGAGGAAGTGAAATTGACGCCTGCTGGTCCTGCAGCGACCAGAGCAGCTCAGATGAGCCCAGGCCTTCAGGCGCAGTGACGGACGTCAATCTCCATCCGACAGGTACGCGGCACCGCAATTCGCCTTTCAGTGGATTCCAGCCTCGAAAACGACAGATCATCGACAATTGCTGAAGCCCCGCAGTATTCTCACCAACCACCAGCGTCTCCACACTCGCCGGCTCCGGCACTCCCTTCTCCAGCCCCGCCTGCAACAGCCGCAGATCCGCGCCAGCACTCGCCGACAGACTGTTCAGCTCCTGTGCACCGGCCCCCGGATCCCACTGCAAAACTCCATCCGCCGTCTGCAACCGGGCTCCCGAATACAGCCCCGCCGGTGAGACAATCTCCACTGTAGAATACGGACATGGCAAACCCGGGAGCCGAAACTGCACCACAGCCGACTGACGATTCAACAGCGGCCACAACCGACACTCCAGACGGTGCGACGTAAACGCCGCACGCTCGTCCGCTATCGCAGCCGCGCCACTCCCCGATACGCCCCCAGCCACCAAACTCTGCTCCATAACCTCCACAGACGGCGGCAGACGCACCACCAACTGTTCCCCGGCCTGAATCTCCGGAAGAATCACAACTCCATCCAGCTCACACGACACCAGCCGATTTCCGCCCAAAGGCAAACGTACCTCGGTCTCCCGACCGCCACTCGCCGCTGCGACCTCAATCTCCAGAACCAGTTCCACACGGTCCGCAGCCTCCGCCAATACTCGAGTCTTCACGCGCTGGATCAGACCTTCCCCCGCGCCCCCGGCAACCACACGACCGGCTGATTTGTCTTCCACCGCCGCACCCAGACGACGCAACACATCCTCCCGCACAAAGATCAACGATCCCTCGCCGTCGGCAGACTCCGGTTCAAGAATCGCAGGTCGCTTCAACAAAGCCTCTGCCTGAACACCCGCGGCCGGCGCCCCCGATGAACCCACCGTCTCCTGAGCAAAAACCGAAACCGGCAGAACCAACGCCAGAAAAGTCAACGACACGCTCCGCTGCCAGCGGAGCAAACCCACAGCCCGTCGCCCGCCGTTGAGCAACAGCAACAGCAGCAGCCCCGCACAGCAGCCCCAGAAGCTGCCACGGATCACCAGACCCGGCAGGGAGTCGTCCGCCACCAGACTCGCCAAACAACTCACTCCCACCGGAACCGATGCCCATGGCAGTCGACCTGATAACCATCCCGCTAACCCCATGAATAACCCAAAACTCACCAGCGCCGCACCGAATGCCGCCGCCACAGTCCGCTGCTTCAATGCAGCCCGCAACTCGATGACGCCAGTCTTCTCACCTGAATCCACGTACAGGCGCTGCTCAAGTCCCTCCGCCACAGACAACTGCCATCGGGAACAGAACTGTCGCAATCCCGCTGCCCCTGGAAAAATATCAGCCGTCTCTTCTGAAACACCATCCCGATGGGGCCCCATGAGCAACTCACGCCAACCCGGGAGTGACTCAGCACGCTCAACCGATACCATTGCACGCTGACTTCCCGATGTCTGCAGTTCAGCAGGAGTCACCACCGCATGCACAATGTTCCTCGAAAACTCCTCTTCCACGTCACCAACCACCACAATTCGACGCAGCTTCACCGGCCAACCCGGACCCAGCCGAACATCGCCCCGCTCACTCCACAACAGCAGAACACGCGTCTGTCCACCTGCGTTCGGCAACGGGATGTGCAGCTGCCCCCCGCGCACTTCACCCCGCACTTCAAGACCATTCACCACAATCTGCGGAACACCGCCAGCTCCCCACTGGAGCGAACATCGCTCGCTGCCAGCCGTCGCGTCCAGATCCAGAACCCCAAGCACCTCATGCACAGACTCTGTGCCCGCCTGCTGCAACAGGTGATACTGCCTCACATGCCGCACCACAAGACCCGGCGACACCGAACGCTGGGACGCCCTCACCATCACCAACTCCCCAGTGCCAGGCAATAACCACTCCTCCACACCCTGACCCTGCAGATCCTTCACCCCAATTCGCTCAAGATTCTCCGCCACAAGCTGCAGCGGTCCCGCTGTCGCCACTCGCAACACACCAGGCCAGCCCCCCGCGACGCCACGCGGAACCCCCGCTGCAAAACGCTGCCCTGAATTCCGCTCAGAAGATGCCACAATCAATACCGGCCCCGGGACCTCCGCGTCCGGCCGACGCACCACATACTCACGCCACGTACCGTCACCACCCTCCACGACACGACTCTCCACCAACAACTCAACTCCTCCAAGTCGCCATACACGACTCTCTCCGGACTCCACCGGAAACTGCACCACAATCTCGCCAGCCTCAGGCCAGCCAGGCAGACTGATCCGCGATTCCTCACGAATCCGATCCCCCACAAGACGGATCTCATGCTCCACCGAACCCGGAATACTCTCCCCGGCCGATCGGCCCCCCGCTTTACCACCAGTCCCCGGCAGGCAACACCGCAATCCCTCCTTCAGCCACTCCGCCGGAAACCACGGCACACGCCCCCGAAACTCTTCCAGCGATAACTCAGATCGACCCTCCGACCAACGCGAAGCCGCCCCCCCCGACACCGCACCGCCACGCCCCCACAACAAATACACATCACCACGCCGCACTCCGTCAGCTGCAGCCAGTGGCAACTGCAGCGACCGCTCACCCCCTGACAACTCTTCGCTCCGCTGCAGCAAAATCTCCAGAACCCGCGAAGAACCCGCCTCCAGTGTCTCAGGGAAATACACTTCCAGACGGGAACCCTGACGCCCCGCCAGCGCCGGGAGCAACTCAAATAACAACGGCCGGCCACTCGATGCATAACGCACACTGATCACGTCCCAGCCAGGCGCCAGTGGCCATGCAGCTTCCACAACCGATGCCTCTGCACACACCAGATTCACATAACTGCGCACTGACTCCGCCTGCCCCGAAACCTCCGCCAGATGCACAATCGTTTCCGACAACTGAGGTGAATTCGTGGAGGTCCTCAGATAGGCCGTTGCCTCCGGCTGAAACTGCAGCAACTGAAATGTCTGCGACATATCAGGCCCGGCTATCACGTCCCGCTCCTGCATCCCCTTCAAATCCCACGCATCCACCCGCAACGTCGTCGGCAATGTCACAGTCACCGGGCCCGCAGGTGTCAGCAGCGGACCTCGACGTTCCGGGGATATCTTCCAGTGATCAGGGACCAGCGCAGGCAGATTCCACCCTTCCTGCTGCTCAATCACCGTCACCCCCTGAACGGAAAAGGCCCCCACATTTCCGTCTGCCGGCAGCCTGACCCTCAACAACAACGAACCACCTTCATTCACGGATTCCCACAGCAGTTCCCGAGTGTCCTCCATCGCCACTCCCAGCACCCGCAAGCCCCGGCTCACTCGCAGAGTCAACTCACTCCCACCCGCAAGATCCGTCGGTACTCCGACCGTCCAGCGCGATGACAGCAGGTCCCCCTGCAGAGCATGCCACCCACTGAATCCCGTCAACAATACCGCATCCTGCGCAGCCAGCCCCGGAGCTCGACGACACGTGAACGTCAGCCGCGCAGGATCCGCCGGAACCAGTGTCCAGATTCTCCCCGTCCCGCTCAGAGGATCCACTCGCCATGTCACCAGACACCCCGTACCCGTGACCTGAATATCCCCCGGAGTTGTCAACTGCAGCTGCGAAGTTGTCGCTGCCGGAAGCTCCAGCCGAAACACAACCGTCCCGCCCGAGACCACCCCGTCAGCACCAAAGCTCCCCCGCACATCACCGGAAACTCCACGCTTCAGAACATACAGTCGTCGCTCCAGATCCGCTCCCAGAGGCAGCACTCCCTGAGGATCCTGTAACTGCAGCCGCTGAAGATTCGTTCGTCCCAGCAACGGTGGTGATTCCGCCGCACTCGCCGCCGCAATGTCATACAACTGAAAAGTCAACTGCCCCCCGGACAACTGCCCGCCACGAAACTCCGCCTGATACTCCGCCCGACGAATCCACGGGCGCTGCGGCGACTTTTCATCACTCTCCTCCGATCGACGCAACAGCTCCTCGAAATCCGCACGATCAATCGCGCGATATCCCCCGCCTGCCAGCTTCTCCCGCAGCTGCTCCCACGGCACCACCTCAATCCGCCCGTCCTCCGCTGCAGCCGCAACGCCAGCCCCCAGTGCAGGACCACCCTCCGACTGCTGCAGAAACAAACAGCTCAGTATCCAGAACAATCCAGCCATCTCAGCCTACCCCGCTGCTGCCTCAGATTGTCCACCTGCGGATCCCCCGGACACGCCCCGCAGCGATCGCAGACCGGAATCTGCATACTCCGGAAATCCAAACACAGTCGGTCGCTCCGTCACACGCCTCAGCGATGCAACCCCGTAGCGACGCATCAGACTCCAGCGATGCACGGCGGCTCCCAACACCCCCGCTGAAACCCCGGCAAGGCTCCATGGCAATACCAGTGCAGCCCAGTCAGGAACCGCGACCCAGAGTCCCGTCAATCCAGCGGCGGCCACCGGAATCGGTAATCCCAGCGGTAATCGGACCAGCCACGTCAGAGACACAAACACCGCAAGACTGATCGACGCTGTCACCAGCAGCAGGAGCGATTGCGGGACCAGACTCAATCGCACCAGACTGTTTTCCCCGGACCCCAGACATAAGTCGTGCCCGCCGGACTCATTCAGCCACTTCCCGCCACATTCCCGCGCTGCCACCCGAATGCCCTCCGGGAAGGCCGACAACACCGCCTCCAGCTGCCGCAGCGACACAGTCCGCGCACTCGACTCGCTTCCCAATACCCGCGATGGCAGTGGCGAAAGAGACGCCAGAGGCACCGCGGATGTCAACACACTCAATCCCGACTGCGGACGCAGGAGCCACACAAGGGTCGCCGATGACGACTCTCCGCGCACACGCACTCGCTGAATCTCTCGCTGCCGCAACCGATCTGCAATGCCCCGGACACCTGACGCAACTCGCAACTCCTGACGCACCCGCACGTCCAGTTCCAACAGCCCCCCCGCCACAGGCTCAAGCCCCGACAATACCTCCGGCAAAATCTCCCATCTCACCAAACGCTGCACTGCATCCCGCTGCGCCTGCAATACTCCGGATCGACCATTCAGCGATTGACCACTCAGCACTATCGACTCAAGCGACAAGTCCTCCGGAACTTCCAGAACAATCCGCTCAGGACGCTTCTCAAAATACCAGCGACAACTTGTCAATGCCTGACCCGCGAAAACTCGCGATTCCGCCAGAATCAGTGCCGGTCCCAAACCCACACCCTCAAGTCCCCCTCGCCGATATCGCAGAGGGACCCGAACCTGCTCCGGCTGCCGCACAGAATCAACACCGCCACCCGTTGCCGACAGATCATTTTCTGACGACGCGCCAGGCACTCCTGCTGCGGAAGCACCAGCAACTCCTGCGGCAGAAGCTGGAGCAGTCGCTGTTCTCTCCGCACCAACCGCCGCCGCACCACTCCACTGCAGATTACGCCAGGCTGATGTGTACTTCTCTGAATACACCGGCTCCCAGCCACTGCCCTCACGCACCTCCAGCCCCGAAGCACTTGTGCCCGCAAGCACCCGCCAGATCCTCGCTGCCCGCGGCACTACCAGATCGATATTCAACTCCTCCCCATTTGCCGCCACAGATCCCCCGGACGCTCCCGCTTCAGCCCCAACGCTTTTCAGCCAGCGGACTTCCAGCACAATCGTGCCCCGCTTTGCCTGCGGAAGGCGAAAGGTCCATTCATTCGACTTGCCGATCACCGCCCGCAACGCCCCCTCTTCTCCCGCCACACGCACTAACGGCTGCACTGTTTCCGGCACCAGTAATGTCACCTCCGTGATGGCGCGATGCATCACGTCCAGCTCAATCGTCTCCAGCACCTCAACTCCACGCGGCACAGCCGTCAGCCCCGCTGCAAGAGACGCCCGAATCGTCTGCCGCTGCGGCACCAGATGAATCCACACCGGTTCCCCGGAATCCTCCTGCAGCCACGATGAACCCCGCGCGGAATCAGCACCATTTCCCGCTTCCCCCGCCCCCGCCGAAACCGAACTCACTCCCGAAAACCCCGCTCCAAGCGACGAAGCCGCAGGCACGGCCCGCAGCCGCTCGCCACTTCCAGCATTCAATAACACCGCCTGATACTCGTCCGACTCCTCCGTCCGTAATACCACCGGCTGACCACGACGACTCTGCACCTGCGGACACTGCAACAACAACCGATTCTTCTCCAGCCAGCCCGACACTGTGTCGGTGGCTGTTCCCGCAGGTACCTCCGTGACAGCCTGGAAGTCCAGCAAGAACTCACCCGACTGCCGCTCCGGAAAGACAAACCGGAGCGTCCCGGGTTTGCCTGCCACCTCCGCACTCAACTCCGGACTCAATGGAATCGAGCGACCGCTGCGCTGCAGCCTCGCTCCGCCCGGCAACAGTGACCACTCAGTCCACGCCGATCCCTCCGCCATCGCTGTCCAGTCCAGCAGCAGTTCCTGAAGCGCTCCACGCAAAACATTCACCCGGATCTGTCCGGTCAAAAGCACAGACAATCCCTGTGGCCGAATTCCCAGCTCTGTTGTCACCGCATACTGCGCCTCCATCTCCTCCACATGCAGCTCAATAAAGGATTCCCGGGAACGCAGCCGAAAGGCCGTCGCCGCTGCCCCCGCGTCCGTCTCCGCTGTCACCCGACGCCGCTGTGCTCCCTCAACTTTCTTCTGCTGCACCAGCAACCCCGCAGGAAAGATCAACTCCACATCGCCCGTCTGTACCGTCGCATCCCGCACCAGCGGTACAGAAACTCGAATGTCCTGCGGAAAACTGCGGTTGCTCCGCTCCACTTCATACTCCAGCACCAAAGTGCCTTCCACCGGCCCCGACAGCCGGATCAAGGCCTCACGCTCTCCCGAACCCGCAGTCAACTCGTAGTTCTCAAGGACCGACACCGCCGATCCATTTCGAGCCTGAACCTCCCGCACGACAAAACCCTCAGGCCACGTGACCAACACCTCAGATAACGGTGAACCCGTCACCTGCAGTTGCAGAGTCCCCGTCAAACTTGCCGGAATCGTCGTCAGATCCAGCTTCATCCGGTTCTGCACCTGCACCACAGGCCTTACCGCCACCGGTGGCGAAACCTCACTCCACGAAAGCGGCACAGTGCCCGAAAGCCCCACAAACTCCACCTTCCGCACACCTCGCTCGTCCCGCGTCTGACGGTCAACTGCACCCGCCGGGAGCTTCTGCATCTCCACAGGCCGCGAAAACTCAAACATCGCATGCGATGCTGCAGCCTCCGGGAGCGATAAATTCAACTGGTGAATTCCAGGACCGGCCGTTCGAGTCTTTCCGGACAAATGAAACTTTAACTGGTGCAAACCAGCCCCCCGCAAACTCCAGCGACGCTGGTTCTGATCCCCCACCTGCAGGACCGATTCCGCGCCCGGAACCGAAGAGACATGCCGGAAATCCGTCAAATACACGTCGCCAAAGGCGAGCGGTACCGAGACCCACTCAGAAACCGCACGCACCACCACCTGGAGTTCCACTTCCAGATCCAGCACATCACCCTCAACCTTGCCCTGCAACTCCAGTCGCGCAACCCAATAACCCGGTAACTGCTGATCCCCGGCACGCGCCATCAACACACGGACCGCGTCCGCCCCCAACAACTCCCGCAGTGGAATCAAACGGCCGTCCTCCGTCCGCAGGAACAGATCCTGCGGACCCCCGGCAGCAACAGTGTCCTCCCCGGCTGCCACCGCCGCTGCGCCGCCACCACGCGCCGCCGCGACACCAGGCACGTCCTGCCCCGCCACAATCCCCCGCAGTCCGCACAACCACACCAACAGAATCAGCCCGCGCAACCACGCACTATGCGCCCCGCTGCCACGCAGGACTTCCTGCTTCTGCTTACGCTGCTGCTGTTGCACGGCTTTGCCCCACACCCCAAAAATTGTCGTCTCTCAAACGCGGCGCGACATCCGGAAACCCGTTCACCTCTTGAATATATCTTACGCAGACTGCCCAGGACGGAGAAGTTGCCAAATCAGTCACCTGCAAGCACCGCCAACAGGTCCGACAGCAACGGCCCCGTTGAGGCAGCCGCAAGGCTTGGAACGAATATGTCGAATTTGCCGCCATCCAGACCCGAAATCGCCCCGCCCGCTTCCATGACCATCAATGCACCCGCAGCCACGTCCCAGACCTTCAGACTGCTCGACCAGAATGCGTCAATCCGGCCACTGGCCAAATACGCAAGGTTCAAAGCTGCAGAACCCGTGCGCTGCACCGTCTGAAAGACACTCAATGCCCTCAAAAAACGCTCCACCGCAGGATCCCCAGGACCCGTTACAACCGGCAAACTCCCCACGCCAAAGGCCGCCGAAGTACGCGTCTCTCCACTCACACTCACACTCACACCATTCAACTCCACCCCACAACCCCGACGCGACGCAAACATGTCGCCTCGAGTCGGGTCGTAAATCACCCCCAACTCCAGCTGACCACGCACCTGCAACGCAATCGAAACCGCATAATAGGGGAACCCATGTACGTAATTCGTGGTCCCGTCCAGCGGGTCAATGATCCAGACCCACTCCGCCGCTGCTGATTCCGGGTGCAGGTTCTCTTCCCCCAGAAAACTATGCTGCGGGAACTCCTGTTGCAGGAGCGATACAATCGCTGCCTGAGCAGCCTCGTCGGCCTCCGTCACCAGATTTGATCGACTCTTCTCGCGAACCGAAAAACGACCACGCCACTCCTGCAGCACACCTCCCCCCACCAACGCAGCCCGCTTTGCAGCATCCAGCCAACGCCCCGATTCCCCGTCCAGCATGAATTGAGTCCTTGCATCGGCCTCGTCCTGTTCTGCCCCGCACCGATGCGGAACAGCCATACCCGCCAATCACCCGCATTCTCGCAAACTCAACCCTGCAAGCCAACCAACCCCTTCCGGATTCCACTCGCGTTTATCCAGCAGCAGAGTTTATCATCATCAACCCGCCTCCGCGTTTTCCATCGCCCCGTCAATGGATTGCCGCCATGCAAACACCCGCAGCTCACACACACTTCCCGCCGCCACCCACCCGCAGCCTTCGCAACCACACCGTCGATCTCAACAGCCCGGAACCGCTCAACGTGCCGGTACCGCTCAACGTCCCGACATCGCTGACCGCGATGCGCAGCACCCTCTGCACCTCTGCAGTCGCCGTCCTGCTCCTCGCCCTCTGCTCAACACCCGCCACCGCCCAGCAGAAGTGGGAACTCCAGCGCGAAGTCATGGTTCGCTCCGCACTCGAAGCCGAAGGCATCTCAAATCCCCGCGTTCTCGCAGCCATGCGCAAAGTCCCCCGACACGAATTTGTCCGCAGCACCGAAAAGGCACAGGCCTACGAAGACACCGCGCTCCCCATCGGACACCAGCAAACCATCTCTCCCCCCTACATCGTCGCCTATATGACCGAAACACTCGATCCACAGCCCGATGATCGAGTCCTCGAAATTGGCACCGGCAGCGGCTATCAGGCCGCCGTACTCGCTGAACTCGTCCGCGATGTCTACACCATCGAAATCGTCTCGCCACTCGCCAGACAAGCCACTCGCCGACTCGCCGATCTCGGTTACGCCAATGTCCACGTCAAAGACGGTGACGGCTATCAGGGCTGGCCCGAACATGCCCCCTTCAACCGCATCATCGTCACCTGCTCCCCCGAAAACGTCCCCCAGCCACTCGTCGATCAGCTCGCTGAAAATGGCCAGATGATCATTCCCATGGGCGAACGCTATCAACAGGCCTTCCATCTCTTCCGCAAAGTCAACGGCAAACTTCAGAGCGAAAAACTTATCTCCACACTCTTCGTGCCCATGACCGGAGCCTCAGAAGATCTCCGCCGCATCCTCCCCGATCCCGCCAACCCCGTCCTCGTCAATGGCTCCTTTGAAATCGATGCCAACGAAGATGGCCGCGTCGATGGCTGGCACTACCAGCGCAATACATCCGTCTGCACCGAAGATGTCATGGAAGGCAAACAATGCCTCCGCTTCCAGAACACCAGCGACAACGGCATCTCCCAGGCCCTCCAGGGAACCGCTGTCGACGGACGCACCATCGGCTCACTCCGCCTCCAGTACTGGGTTCGCTGCAAATCGATCGTTCCAGGTCCCGGTGCCGCCGGACAGGCCTCCATCGTCGTTCACTTCTACGACAACGTCCGCCGGGAAATTTCCACAGTCCAGGTCGGTAAATGGCGCGGCTCACTCGATTGGCAGGACGCCCGCTCCGTTATCCCCGTCCCCCCCAATGCCAAAGAAATGATCTTCCGCATCGGCCTCAACGAAGCCTCCGGACAACTCGACCTCGACGACATCCGCATGCTCCCCGTCCGCCGCTGACGAGAAAACACAGCACTCGGGAAACAGCCCCGGACTTCAATACTTACCTGCCCACCATCGCTGAAAATTCATCCTCCGTCACGACGCGTACTCCCAGCTCCTGTGCTTTCGCGAGCTTGCTTCCCGCAGACTCACCAGCAACCACGAACGACGTCTTCTTCGATACACTGGCCGCCGGTCGTCCACCCTCGTCCCGAATCAACTGCTCGATCTCCTCCCGCGTGAACCGCGTGAGCGTCCCGGTCACCACCACAGACTGCCCCGCAAGCACACCCGCCCCGCTACCCTCGGCCGGCCGCCGCTCCACCGGCTGACCCATGTTCAATCCCAGTTCCCGTAACTCCTGAACCACCCCACGCCCGTACTCAGATCGGAAAAAAGCCGCCACCGACCCCGCAATCACAGGTCCAATCGCATGCACCGCCGACAGCGATGCCTCTGTCTGACCAGCCAGTTCTTCCATCGTCCCGTACTGCTGCTCCAGCAGCCTTGCATTCGTCTGCCCCACGTGACGAATATTCAACCCCGTCAGCAAACGCCAGAGCGGCTGACTGCGCGATGCGGCTATTCCGGACAGCAGCCTCTCCAGAGACTTCTCACCCATCCGCTCCAGCTCCAGCAGCTGCTGACGGTGTTCTGAGAGCCGGTACAGATCCGGGATGCCGCGCACCAGTCCGGCAGAGACGAGCTGCTCCACCAGCTTTTCTCCGAGACCATCAATGTTCATGGCCGGTCGTGAGGCAAAGAAAATCAGGGTCTCCCTCAGCTGCGCCGGACACGCCGGATTCGGGCAGCGGATGTACACCCCGCGTTCATCCCGCACAACGCCGGTACCGCACTCCGGACAACACTCCGGAAATCGCCATTCCTCCTCATCGCCCGTCCGCGCGCCCGTGTTCACACGGAGCACGTGCGGGATGATCTTGCCCGCCTTCTCCACCACCACCACATCCCCGATCCGCACCCCCAGACGCTCCACCTCGTCACAGTTGTGCAGGCTTGCCCTCGAAACCGTCGTGCCGGCGATTTCCACAGGCTCCAGATCAGCGACCGGTGTCAGCGTACCCGTCCTGCCAACCTGCACAGAAATACGATTCACCCGCGTCTCGGCCTCATAACGCTCCCACTTGAACGCCCGCACCCACCGCGGACTCTTTGCCGTACTTCCCAGCGCGTCCCGGTCCGCCAGCTTTCGCAGCTTGATCACCAGGCCGTCCACCTCGAAGGGCAGGGCAGGTACCTCAGAAATCATCTCGCTGCAGGCCCGCTGAAGGTCCGCATAGCCCGACGCAAAACGTACACCCGGAGTCGCCGGGATTCCCAGTTGCTGCACGTCCCTGAGAAAATCACCGTAGTCCTGCCACAAAACCCCTTCAACATAACCCACACCATGCGCCAGAAATCGCAGCCGACGCTGTCGCGCTAATCCAGGATCCAGCAGCTTCAGAGCACCCGCAGCCGCGTTTCTGGGATTCCGCCACGGCTCTTCTCCGGCTGACACCTGCCGCGACTGCAGCTCCGCAAAATCCTGACTGCGAATCAACACCTCTCCACGCACCTCCAGCACCCGCGGAGGCCGGTCGCCCAACAGTCGCAACGGCACGCCTCCCACAACCTTCGCATTCTCCGTCACATCATCCCCAACCATCCCGTTGCCTCGCGTTGCCCCGCGAACCAGACGACCGTCCTCCCAGATCAGCGAAATCGCCACGCCGTCAATCTTGTACTCGATCGAATACTCCAGCTGCTCTCGGTCAAGACTCTTCCTTAACCCCGCATCCCACTCCTCCAGCTCCGATTCCTCAAAAACATTATCAATCGAAAGCATCGGAATGCGATGCTCAACCTGACTGAAACCCGTGATCGGCTGGCCGCCAACCTTCTGACTGGGACTGTCCGCACTCCGCAGCTCCGGATGCTCCTGCTCCAGACGCACCAGCTGCGCCATCAACCCGTCATACTCACGGTCCGTGATCTCCGGCCGCGCTTCCACGTAGTACAGGTAATTGTGCCGCTCCAGCAGCGATCGCAGTGCGGTCACTTCCTGAACCACTGCGGAGAGCCCGGCATCAGCACGCTCTTCCTCGTCAAACAGCTTTCGCTCTGCACGCTTCGACATAACCAGCCACTCAGTTGTTTCAGACAGTTGTTGTCAGATTTCAGGGAATCACGTCCTCGATCGCAGCCACGCTCACGACCTTGTCCAGCCGCACATAGACCGTTTTTCGATTCGCCTGAATCCCATGCAGATGCGCGTCCCGCACGTACACCTCACGAGTCGTCGTCGAATCACGCATGTCGTGAACGTCCGCCTGACGCAGCACCAGAGTCTTGTCGCGAACCTCCTGCAAACGCCCCACATAGACAAACGGTGACTCCACGTCCACCACCACCACACGCCCACGCAGCTCTTCCACAAAACTCACTCCCGGCCAAACCACCCCCGAAAGCCCGCGAACTCCGGACGTATTGTTTCACATTCCAGACCGATTTCCACCGCCCCCGGCCGCCACGAACACAACCCGTACCACGCATACAACCCGCACAAGCCGCAAAGTCCCCGATATCACCCCCGGATCCCCCTGATTCCGCCCATTTCCAGCGTCTCGAAATTGATTCATGTGGCAAATTCACATCAGTTACCCTGGATTGCCTGCATCACCAACGCTCGTGGGAACGGAGCCACCTGACATGAAATACGACCTGATCGTCCTCGGAAATGACGACATTGCCTTTGAAACCGCCAAACTCGCCGCCCGCGACGGACTCAACGTCCTCAGCGTCATGCCCCGCCAACGGCACTCCGCCTCACTGCTCGCCCGCAGCCTCCAGAGAACCACCCTCGAACTCGCTGCCGACTTCCCCGAACACTGCCGCAATAAATTTCGCCAGGCCGCCTCACCCGCACTCCTCCAGCGACTCCTGACCCGCTCCATTCACGCCGAAATCTCAGAACAACTCGATGCACTCCGCGCCGCCGGAGTCCACACTCTTCGCGGCGAATCCAGCTTCATCGCCCCCGGCTGGATCCGCGTCGAACGCGGTCCCGAACAGCCAGACGCAGTCCTTCACTCCTCACATACCGTCGTTGCCGTCGGTGTCCGCCGCAGCCTCATGTCCCTCTCCCTCATCCGCTGCGGTGTTCACGGGCCGCAACACCTCCTGCAACTGCCCGAGCTGCCCGAGTCCGTAGTCGTCGCCGGCGGCGATGACTTCGGTATCTCACTCGCCGCATTCTGCAGCACCGTCGGTATCCGCACCGAACTCGTCATCCGCCCCGCACAAAACTCCACTGCCCTCGAAATGGCCCTCGATCACGGAGTTACAATCGCCGCCCGCCCCGATCATCGACTGCTCCCCGAGGTCTTCAATACGCCAGGCACCAGCTCCAGTGATGCTCTCCCGCCTGTCCTCGATTGCCGCCGCGCCATCGGCTTCACCGGACACCTGCGACTCGATACCCTCGGTATCCAGACCGATGAAAACGGACTCCTCTGGTGCTCCTCCTCACTTGAAACCTGGTGCCCCGGCGTCTTCGGCGCCGGTGAAGTCGTCGGCTTCTCCCCGGAAAACTTCCGCAACACCACACACCAGGCCACCCGCATTCTCGAAGCCGCAAGCAGAAAACGCCCAACCCCGTGGCGTTCACACAGTCAACTGATCACCAACACCTGAATCACACACCAGGCCGCAATCGCTTCAGAGACACCCGGAACTTGCCGAGGGATCAGGCACCGCCCGCCACTGCCGACCGAAAACGGCCTTTCAGGCCTGAAGGGCCCTTTTCTGAAAGCCTTGGCCGGCAGGCCCAGGTGTTACGCGACACGACGAATCCTCTAGGCCTGAAGGGCCGTTCTCCCGGGACTTTCGCTTGCGCCAACGCAACCGCTATAGTCGTTCCGAGGGACTGTCCCTCAATGCTCCGGCGACCGTGCGGCTGGGCGGCTGGGCGGAAGAATTGGTGCGACCGGCGCAACTGCCTGCG